>DCDB01000001.1 GCA_002316215.1 Lachnospiraceae bacterium UBA1066
CTCTTCCTTCAGTACTCCGGCTCCGACAGTTGGGCGATAACCGGTCTGTTCAAATACGGTCTTCGAGCATTCGCTCCCTTCTACTCCTAAAAGACGGCAAAGATCCTTATCACTTGCGCCATAAACCAATGTGCCGATTTTTGCCCAGACTAATGCGCCGCTGCACATGTGACAGGGCCCGCAGCTGGAATACTTGGCATATTCGCTCAGATCCGTGATATGTGTCTCAGCACAGAAGCAGCGGATGAGGCCGGCTTCAGCATGGAAATATTCCAATGCTCTGATATCCATTTTCAATCTCAGTACTTCAAATATATTGCTATGTACTAATTGTATTCTACGACATGCTATAAAACAACCTGCATAACAAAAAAAGCTGCAGGCATACGAGCTAAAACGGCAGACTGCTTACATGCCGGGGAAGCACCCCTCTTCTATTCCGGTAACCGCTCCGTGTAAACCGCGCAAACAGGCGCCTGTTGCATTTTTGCTGCAAAATTGCTTCCTTTCTGCGGGAGTTTTCAAATTGTTTGTCGGCTATACTCAGCATAGAAACAATCCTTTGAGCAAGCATTTTACAAAATGATTCTACAAAAAGGAGAATGCTCTATGAAACCAATGAAAAAAGGACCCGGACAATATACAGGAAAGATCACTCTGACCTCCTGCATGGCCATTCTGCTGACGGCAGCGCTTCTGCTCAGCGGCTGCGGAGTGCAAATGGAAAAGAAGCAAAGCACTTCAGCAAGTCTAAAGGACGATTATTACGCCGCCGTCAATGCGGAAGTCCTAAACTCCCACAAGGCTGCGGGAGAGAACGGCAGTTGGAACTGGTTCTGGGATCTGACGGACAAGGCAAAAAAAGAACAGGAGGACATTGTAAAGACCGCCGCAGAAAATGTCTCAAAGAATGGGGAAGCAATAAAAGCAGCGGACAGTTCATCCTACCGGATTGGAGAACTCTACCTTATGGCATCCGATCAGACTGCGCGTGACAAATCCGGCGTTGTGGATTTAAACACACTTATGAAACCGGTGATGGATGCGAAAAACGTTCAGGATATGATGGACGCACTCGCAGTTCTTCAATATCAGTATGGATTTAATTCGCTGCTCAACACCGATGTTTATATCCCGGATGATGACCCGGGCACCAATGCAGTGCGTATCACAGCACTGAATTACATCCTGCTTGCGGATGATTTCGTCTCTTCAGACGAAGAAGACGGCAGCAAATCTCTTTTTACAGGCGATTTGCTGAAGTTGATGAAAGCTGCGGGCCAAAACGTGAGCAGCAAAGATATGGAGGACATCTACCAGTTTTTGAAGACGGCGGCTGCTGCCAGTAACGCCGGGAAAAAAGCGATCGTTCAAAATACAGACAGTACCAAGACGGAAACTTCTTCATCCGCACAGAACGCCGCTGTAAAGAAGCCTTCAGATCTGTCGATTGAAAAAGCGATGTCCATCTCAGATTTGACAAAGCACTATTCCAATATCAATCTGTCCGAGGTACTGGGCCGAATCTTCAAAACACCACCGCTTACTGTTCGCATAGAAGACGACGGAAATCTGGACACTGTTAATTCATATCTCACCGACCAGAACCTGCAGATGCTGAAAAACTACGCTTACCTGGTAAATCTCACAAAATTCGCGCCGTATCTCTCCACGGAGATTTCAGACGCCTATCAGGTAATACAGAAAAATCATTTCGGCGACGAAGACTCCGAGGACTCCGAGAACACGAAAGAATCCGGCTCAAAGAAGGCAGCCAGCTTAGAAAAGCAGGTCTACAGTCTGTTGAATTGGGACACAGCCAAGATTTATTGCAGCCAAAACTTTGACGAAGCAAAAAAAGCAGGCGTTGAAAAATTGGTAAATGAAATTCTCGCCCAGTATAAGACGATGCTGCAGAAAGAGGATTGGCTTACCGAAAGCACACGCTCCAAAGCAATTGAAAAGCTGGAAAAACTCAAGCTGCGGATTGGCGCACCGGATGATCTTGTGCGGTATCTCTCCTCCTGGACGCCGGACAAAAGCAAGAGCTATTTTGGGAATGTACTTGCTATTGCCAGCGAGGCAAGCATAAAAAAATACGACAGCGCCGGTAAGAAGGCTGACCGAACAGTATGGCAGGTGCTCCCGCAGGATTGCAATCCCTGCTATTATCCCACAGACAATTCCATCAATATCCCCGTGGCCGTGATGTTTGAACCGTACTTCTCCGTGGAGCAGACGGAGGAACAGAATCTGGGTGCGCTGGGCACCATCATCGGGCACGAAATCACACACGCTTTTGACGATCTGGGACATCTCTATGACGCCAATGGAGATTATCGGAACTGGTGGACGAAAGCCGACGAGACGGCATTCGGGCAACGGGCGCAAGCTATCGTCGCCTACTATTCCGCCTACAAGACGCCAGGCGCGATGCAGCAGGACGGTACGTATACTTTGGGCGAAAATATCGCTGACCTCGGTGCGATGCACTGCTTGACCGAAATCGTCAAAAGCCAGCACCTTTCTGCCGACCGATTTTTCCGGGCCTACGCAAATTCCTGGGCCAGCGTTACCAACTCCATGACGGATGCGCTGGTTTCCGGCATGGATGAACACGCATCCGACAAGGTGCGGGTAAATGCGGTACTGGCTTCCAATTCACTTTTCTATGAAACCTATCAGATCACAAGCGCCAACGGGATGTATCTGGCTCCGAAAACCCGCGTAGCGCTTTGGTAAAAAAAAAGAAAGAAGGTGTTTTCTATGAAACGTATTAAAATAATCGCCCTTGCCCTGAGTACTATAATCGCATTCTCTATGTTGACCGGCTGCGGTGCAAAAAGCGAGACTTCCGCCCGGGACGGTTCTGCCGCCGCGACACAGTCCCAGTCACAGAACGGTTCCTCCGCCTCCAGTTCCGGAAATCTGAAAACATTCAAGGCAGACACCCTCGCAGGCGACAGCTTTACTCAGGATAACTTTGCAAAAAAGGATATCACCGTCATCAATTTCTGGTCACTGGAGTGCGGGCCGTGTGTAGATGAGCTCCCCGGTATTGCAAAATTTTCCAAGACCCTGCCGGATAATGTTCAGCTCATCACCGTCAATCTGGACGGCGATGACAAGGCGACGGAAAGTGCGGTCAGGGAAGAGCTGAAAAAAGCCGGATTCGACGGCACTACGCTGATCGGCGGTGACGGCGACTTGAAAACATTTGTCAGCAAAATTCAGTATACGCCGACTACTATTCTGGTAGATAAAGATGGAAACACGCTTGGCGATGGGATCGTCGGAAGTCCCAGTGATTTGGCCAAGGCGTATACGGACGCAATTAACAGTGCGCTGAAATCCATAGGAAAGGCGGAACTCAAATGACGAGGTTAAAAACGGTGTTCCTTGCCCGTTACGGCTTTCTGGTGACGGCCATCATACTGATTGTCATTGGTCTTGCTCGAAACGAGCAGCAAGAAGTATTACATAAGGCGGTGAGAATATGTCTGGAATGCATCGGAATCGGTTGAAACACGGCGGCTTGTCTTTACAGCGCGCGATACAGCTGTTATCCGCCGCACTGCTCAACGGCTATATTGTTGGATTTCAAAAAGGAAAGATATTTACGGGCGGATTCAAAACGGTCTGTGTGCCGGTTCTGAACTGCTACTCCTGCCCAGGTGCGCTCGGAGCCTGTCCCATCGGTTCATTACAGGCGACGCTTGGTGTAAAACATCACTTTCCGTTCTATGTGCTGGGACTGATGACGCTTTTCGGTGTGCTGCTGGGCCGACTCGTCTGCGGGCTTCTTTGCCCCTTTGGGCTGGTACAGGATCTTCTTTATAAAATTCTGTTTCACAAGCGCAATGTGCCAAAGAAGATTGACAGACCGGCGAGGTATCTAAAGTATTGTGTCCTGTTTGTTCTGGTAATCCTGCTGCCCGCCTTTGCAGCATCCGAAAGCGGAATCACGCCGCCGTACTTCTGCAAGTACCTCTGCCCTGCGGGCACACTGGAAGGCGGAATTCCTCACGTGCTTTTGAATCCGCAGCTGCGCAAAACAGCCGGTGTGTTATTCGACTGGAAGCTTTTGATACTTTTTTTCATTGTGCTGGCCTCCACCATTATCCCCCGTCCATTTTGCCGCTATCTGTGCCCGCTTGGGGCGTTCTATTCCCTGTTCAATCGCTTCAGCTTTTTCCAGATGCATGTGGACAAAGACAAATGCATCGGCTGCAGGGCCTGCGAGCGTGCTTGCCCCATGGTGGTCGAGGTAACGAAGAACTGCAACAGCGCCGAATGCATCCGCTGCGGAAAGTGCAAGACCGTTTGCCCAACAAACGCCATCTCCTGGAACTTTACAGGGAAGGTTCCGGCTTCGGAGCCGAAAGCAATAGAAACTGCAGACAAGGCGTGATAAAATAAAGTCGAATTCAAGTGTGCAGGGGGTGCGGCAGATGGCGCTGATCTATTATGCAGATGACGAAAAAGAAGTCCGGGACATTGTAACTGTCTTTTTAAGAAGCGATGGCAACGACGTCGAAGCTTTTCCTACGGGCGATCTGCTGCTGGCGGCTTTTCTCCGCGCTCCCTGCGATCTGGTATTGCTGGACATCATGATGCCGGGGACAGACGGCATCGGCATCATGACCAGGCTCCGCGAAATCTCCAAGGTCCCGGTGATCCTGCTGACGGCAAAGGATACGGACAGTGACTGCTACACAGGCATCACGCTCGGCAGCGACGACTATATCACAAAGCCTTTCAAGCCCATGCTTCTGTCCGCTAAAATTCACGCACTGCTCCGGCGTGTGCAGCTGGAAAACGACGGAATCACTCGTTCGAATGAGAATGACTTCAGCTGCGGAAATCTCCGCTACACATGGCGTCAGCACGCCTGCACCGTAAACAGCACGGTTCTTACGCTTACGCCGACAGAACTGAGATATATTACTTTTTTAATGGGTCATTTCGACGAAGCGGTCAGCCGCGATACGCTTCTGGATAAAATCTGGGGCATGCGCTGTGAGGTAGAAACCCGGGTCGTGGACGAGACAAACCGGCGGCTTCGAAAGAAACTTACTGCCGCCGGTGCGAACGTCTATGTGCAGACGGTGTGGGGATATGGATTCAAGTTGACAAAAAAGGCAGGTGCGGTATGAAAAAGGCAGCTTCCAGCCAGAAAATACTCCGATGTCTCACATTATTCTCCATCCTGATCGGTCTGATCCTGATTGGACTGTTCTATGGCCTGGAAATGCAGCATATCCATACGCAGGCCTCCGTCGCCTTGAAAAACAAAATTTTCAACAATGAAAACGAAAAAGGCGAGCTGCTTCCGGCCCTCAGCTACGTCTATACCGGACAGCGCAATGAGACCGATATGCTGTTTGCGGTAGAAGCTGCCATGATTGATGACTATCAGGCCAACAAAAACTCCATTGCCTACAACAGTATCCGTCGTTTTCAATATAAAAATGAAGAAGTATACTACATGCCGCTCAGCGCCGGGATTGCGGGAGAAAAAATCTCCGCTGAGGATGGTATTCTGCTCCTATACGCCGATGTCAGCTTTTCAGTAAATCTGGTCAGACGGACAACCTGGCTTCTTCTGTTAGCATTGGCGGTTTTATCCGCAGCGCTTATTTTCATGGAGCGAAGGTCGGCAGCGGCACTGGAGCAGCGTGATGCCGAGATGAAGGCATTTTTCGCCAACGCCTCCCATGAACTAAAAACGCCGCTGATGGCAATCAGCGGCTATGCGGATGGAATCCGGCAGGGAATCGTCAAATCTGACGAGGGACTTGACGTCATTGTCAAAGAGACCGATCGGATGTCCGACCTGATCGGCAATATTCTGGAGTTAAGCAAGGTAGACAGCGGAGCGATTGTTCCCCTGATGGCTGAAAATGACATTCGGGAAATTCTTTACGATGCGGCTGGAATAATTTTACCTGCCGCCAAACAACGGGGGATTGCGCTTTCGCTCGATCTGCCCGATCCCATTATGTGCTTTTGCGATGAAGGCATGATTTTTTCTGTTGTATCCAATCTTCTGACCAACAGCCTTCGTTATGCACAGAGATGCATTTCGGTGGAAGCCGGAAGAGGCGTCAACGGACAGGACGTCTGGATTCAAGTTCTGAATGACGGGCCTTCCATCTCAAAAGCGGATGCCGCCCACATCTTCGACCGCTTTTACAAGGGCGAAAAAGGGCAGAGCGGAATCGGTATGTCCCTTGCAAGCGAATATGTCGCCGCGCATCACGGGCAGATCAGCGTCTCACCCGTGGAAGGCGGCACGCTGTCTCGGGTTACGCTTCCGAACAGCAGTGCGTTCGGACATGCCTGAAGGGACTATCCAACGCAAAAAGAGTTATCCGGCAACTAAATAAAGGACTTTATCAGGCGGCCAGCCTTCGGGTCAGGAGATATACTTCAGTCCCCCGTTCGCAATAACATTGAAAACAGGGAGCAGATCTTTTCCCTTGTCGGTATGCGAGTATTCGACATGCGGCGGAATCTCATTGAACTGTTCCCTGTGGATCAGCTCATTTTCTTCCAGTTCCCTCAAGGCGTTTGTAAGAGCTGTGTTGGTTACATTTCCAAGCATCTTCTTCAGTTCTCCGAAGCGCATGGGAGCCTTGATGCAGAGTTCACAGATGATCTGCAGCTTCCATTTTCCCTGCAGCATGGATATGACCGGAGTGACGGGGCAGTTTCCGTTTTCTGTCAGAATAATATTGCTCACCAGTTTACTGAATTCTTCTAATGAAAGAAATCTGCCAGCTTCTCGACCTTACTGTTCGAAAGTTCCGCCAGGGCATTGATATCGCCATTCTTGTCTGCTGCTTCCGCATTGAATTCATCGACAAACTGCGGTGCTGCCGATCCGCATGCTGATGCAAAACAGAGTACCGCTGATAAAGATAAAACTGCTATGACCCTTTTCATTTCCTATCATTCCATGAGAATGATAATTGCTTCATAACAATACCTGTAAATTCTATGAATCTTTGTTACGTAAGTACTTTAAATACGCCGGCTACCAGGCATCCAGCGAGGATAATCGCCCCTAGCAATATGATGCCCATGCTGAAGAGTATGATTGCTGCCGGAATTCCGATGATGATCCAAAAAGCTGTTTTACACGCAAATCCCAGAACGGCAAATATCCCTCTAAAAACAAGAGCCACCAGGAAGATTGCAAATATTGCCATCAACATAACTGACCCGCCTCCTCTCCAATGAAAATCTTTTTCTTTTCGGTCTTTCTTTTCGGATAATCCTCTTCTTCTGACTTCCTTGTCTATATGGTATAATACGGACAGGGTTCCTTAAATGTGAGTTTCAGCAAAAAGCACCCCACTTTTTCTGCAAAAATAGCGAAAAGCAGGTGAAAATATGGAAAATGGATCCAAAAATGAAAAAAACAATGTTTTTTACCTGCAGCGCCAGAAATTAGGCCTTACCAGGGAACAGGCAAGCGAACTGCTTGACGGCATTACAGCCGACCGCATTGAGAAGATCGAGAGCGGGAAATCAAAGCCGCATCCGGACGAAGTCCTGAGGATGGCCGCCAAGTACCGTTCTCCCGCACTCTGCAATCATTTCTGCTCCAACGTCTGCGAAATCGGCCAGAAGTACATTCCGCCGATCGAGGTGAAAGATCTGTCCCAGATCGTCCTGGAAATGCTGGCCACCTTTAATTCGCTGGAGCGAATGAAGAACCGCCTGATTGACATTACCGCGGACGGAGTCATCGATGACAGCGAACTGGATGATTTCATAGCCATACAGACAGAGCTGGAGCATATTTCCCTGACCGTCAACTCCCTTCAGCTGTGGACGGAAGATATCAAGGCCAGCGGGAAAATCAATAATGAAAAGTACAACGAAAAGAAGAAAAACAGCAGGAAATGACCCTGCGAATCAGCAGATGGGCCGGCCTGCGATACCGCCGAAGAGGTTCCCGCTTTATTTTGTCCGGAAGATACCGCTGCTTCAGAATCCGGGGTAGTATTTCTCGTTACGGAAGCAGCGGATACTCCTGATCTCCTGACTACCCGTAAAA
>DCDB01000373.1 GCA_002316215.1 Lachnospiraceae bacterium UBA1066
TCCCGTCGCCGAATCCTTTGCATAAACGCCCAGACGATCCGCATCCGGATCCGTTGCAAGAACAAGGTCGGCATTCTTTTCCTTTGCGAGCTTAAGCGCCAGCGTCCAGGCTTTCGCATCTTCCGGATTCGGATAGGCAACCGTCGGGAATTTCCCGTCCGGTTTTTCCTGTTCCGGCACTACCGCCACATTTTCAAAACCGAGCTCTTTTAAAATGCGGCGGACAGGGACATTTCCCGTTCCGTGAAGCGGCGTATAGACAATCCGGATATCCTTCTCAACCTGCTTAATCACTTCCGGATGGATGCTCTGCTTCTTCACCTCGGCAATATAGGCATCATCGATTTCACTTCCGATGGTATGATAAAGCCCCTGCTCTTCTGCAGCCTTTTCTTCCATCGACTTAACCTGGTCGAAAGAAGACACCTCCGCGACTTCCGCCATGATATTTTTATCATGAGGAGGCGTGATCTGTGCACCGTCCTCCCAGTAAACCTTATAGCCGTTATATTCCCGCGGATTATGGCTGGCCGTGATGACAATCCCGGCAATGCATCCCAGATACCGCACGGCAAAGGAAAGCTCCGGCGTGGGACGCAGCGATTCAAAACGGTAGGTCCGGATTCCGTTGGCATTCAGGCACAGAGCCGCTTCCCTGGAAAATTCCGGAGACATGATTCTCGAATCATAAGCGATGGCGACGCCCTTGTTTTCCCCTTTTACCGAAAGAATATAATTCGCAAGTCCCTGGGTCGCCTGGCGCACAGTATAAACGTTCATGCGGTTCGTTCCTGCGCCGATGACTCCGCGGAGCCCGCCCGTGCCGAATTCCAGGCGGCGGTAAAAACGATCCTCTATCCCGGACTTATCTTCCGCAATCGCCTTCAGTTCATTTTTTGTATCATCATCGATGTAAGGGCTTGTGCACCATTCATCGTAAATTTCTTTTGCATTCATGATAAAAATCGCCTTTCTGATAATAACTCACAATTTTACACGTACGTAGTGAAAAAGCTTTACTTACAGGCAGGTAACATTTCGAACCTTTGATACCTGCATCTTCACGATGATTTTCTTACCGTACATCTTCGTCATTCTGCGGGGCTTTCGGTATAAATTCGGCGAATATTTTATTCAGGAAATAAGAATCCGCGAGTGCGGAAGAAGATGTTCCCAGAAGCAGCCAGATCCAGAAAACACGTGCGAAGGCCGCAGGGAAAAACAGCAGGAGGAGAAACGGTATGCAATTAATCAGAACCAAAAGGAACGTTTCCCCGATATGCGTCGCCGCAATCTTCCATGCGTTCGAAAAAGTATTCCGAACCGTATTCTCAAATTTGGCAAGCAGAGGGAATACATAGCTGAAAATGGCTGTAAGGAAAAGCAAAAGGACGAGATTCACACCGTAGATCAGAGAAGAATTTGCATCTGCCTTTCCCCTCAGAATATGAAAATCGGCTGTGAGCAGGGCAATTCCGGCAATCAGGACGAGCGTCACAGGCACGGACTGCCTGAAATTTTCACGGAAAGCTTTAAAAAAAGACCCCGCAAGTGACCCCTCTTCATTCTTTATCATCTTGAGCGTAACCGTGTAGAGCGCGATCGAGGATGCCCCGATTGTGATAACCGGCAGACAGCAGACCGTCCAGAGGATATTGAGAAGGGCAAGATCGAAGATTCTGGTCATGACCCTGTTAAAAGCATTGTCCTGGTTAAATAAATCACTCATGGGATTCCTCCGTCCTGTAGATCATAAGTTTTATAAAGGGCTGCAGGTTACCGTTTATTATAGATTGCCTGAATTTCTGCGGCTTCCACGCCGGAACTCCACTGAACGTCTTCTTAAATTGGAAATATAAAGTCTGTATCAATAAGCCTGTGATATTCAGGACATCATAATTTCCAGGAAGCGCAGTGTATTTTCAGGATTCGGCCCGCCGGTTACAATCGCAAAAACAGGATTATCCAGCTTTGTACTGATATTCTTATAAGCCGTGCTCTTTGAAAAATCCATTCCATAAGCCAGAACAGCCCCTTTTCCGGTACCGTCATAAGCTGCATCCGACAGTTCGGAATCGTCATAACCGGCTGTCTTAATAAGATCCGGCTCCCACTTTGCCATGTCCTCAGAGGTCAGCACAGTGGAAAGATCCGTAAAGTACCCGGAAGCCGCCATCGAAGTAAAGACATCCCGGTCAGCCACAACCGCATCCACGCTGTGCGCGCTCACATAAACTGCGAGCCTTGTCAGGCCGTCGGCGGCAGTATTGAAATTGTCATTCAGGACAACAGCCTCAAGCTTCCCGTCCGCACCGAACTCTGAATTGAGACTGCTTATCAGTTCCTCCTTTGCGGTACTGTCCAGCGTCTCATCCAGAAAAGCCACATTCAGAACGTCCTTTTCCTGAGGTTTTGTAAAATTCCAGATCAGGAAAATGACTGTTCCCAGAACCGCAGCTGCGACCAGGGTAATAATAAGGTAATAGTCCCGGAAATACTGCAGCTTCTGCCCGACAGTCATTTCCTTCCAATGTTTCCTAAAATCTTTATTTTCATCCATAGGTCTTATTATAGCAGGTTCGCGCCGTTAAGTCTTATTATTTTCTTTCCGTTGTCATAAGGGCCTGGCATTCTCCGCTGATCTCATACTCTCCGCTTCCTGCCGGAAGAAAGAAACTGTCCCCTTTTTCACAGAATAAAGATTCGTCATGGCAGCGGATAACGCCTTCGCCGTCCAGAAAAATTACACTGACGAAACTTTCCGTCCCGACATATCCCTTCATGTTCTCGAAACGTCTGCCGTCCAGATAGAGCTTATCTACCGTAAAATAGTCGCAGCTGCCGATATGGGGATCCGGGCTTTCCGGTCTTGAGACCGGTGCCCTTTTTGTGACGTCAAGGGCCTTGTCAATATGCAGCGGCCTCTGTTTTCCGTCTTTCCCGACGCGCCCGAAGTCGTAAATACGGTAAGTGACGTTGGAGTTCTGCTGGATTTCTGCAATCATGATGCCCTTGCCGATAGCGTGCAGAGTCCCCGACTCAATGAAGAAAACGTCCCCTTTTCGGACAGGTGCGGCGTGCAGGACTTCCGTCAGCGTGTTATTTTTAATTCTTTCTTCAAATTCTTCCTTGCTGATTTCGTGTTCAAACCCGTAATAGAGGAACGACCCCTCTTCGGCCTCCATAACATACCACATTTCCGTCTTTCCGTACTGTCCTTCATTTTTCAGGGCATAGGCATTGTCGGGATGTACCTGAATGGACAGGCTCTCTTTGGCATCGATAAATTTCACCAGGATAGGAAAATCCCTGAATTTCCTGCAGTTCGTGCCAAGAACAGTATTCCCCTGGGCATCAATGTACTCCCTGAGCGTTTTTCCTTCGTACGGACCGTTCGCAATCGTGGAAGGGCTGTCCGGATAGCAGGAAAGTTCCCAGCTTTCGGCAAGAACGCTGCCGGAATAGTCCTTATGATATTCATCCACCAGGCGGTGTCCGCCCCAGAGATAATCTTTATAGCTTGGCTTAAGTTTCATAAGAGGCATATTTTCACCTTCTTCCGGACTCCGCGTCCTCCGGACGGACAACACTGTGTTCTTTTATGTAATCGATAACAGTATCCGCTTCGGTAAATGCAACGCCGACATAGCTGTCCGCCGCGCCGTAATAAACAGCGATGCGTCCGGTACCGGCATCCGTGATCGTGGCGCAGGGGAAGCAGACGTTCGGGACAAAACCGCGCTCCTCATACCATTCCTCCGGCGTCAGAAGATAGGTTTCGCATCTGTATTTCACCTTCGACGGTTCGTCGATATCCAGGATGGCGCCTCCGATGGAATAAACCAGCCCGTTGCAGGTACTTGTCACACCATGGTAGAAAAGCAGCCATCCTTCAGATGTCTCAACCGGAGATGCGCCGCCGCCGATTTTCACGGCTTCCCACCATTCCGGAGACTTACCCATCACATGACGATGGCGTCCCCAGTAAACAAGATCAGGACTCTCACTTAAGAAAATATCACCGAACGGGGTGTGCCCGCTGTCGGACGGACGTGACAGCAGCATGAATTTTCCGTCGATTTTTCTCGGGAAAAGCACGGCATTCCGGTTGAACGGAAGGAACGGATTTTCAAGACGCATAAAGGTTTTAAAGTCCTTTGTCTTTGCCATTCCGATGGCTGCGCCGTAGGCATCCTGGCACCAAATGAGATAATACGTATCCTCAATCTTCACGAGGCGCGGATCATAAGCGTAGCGCGGCATGAATGGCCGGCCGTTCTCATCCGTAAATAAAATTTTCTCCGGATCGAAGGTCCAGTGAAGCGCGTCCTCACTGTGTCCCAGATAAATGAACGGAATCCCGTTTGTCTGTTCGCCGCGGAACACGCCGATGAACTTTCCTTCGTACGGCATGACGGCACTGTTGAAAACACGCGCGACTCCCGGAAGCGGGTTGCGTCCGATAATCGGATTTTCCGAATAACGGCGGAGCGGCATGCTGCTTTTTGATTCCGCGCCTTCCTGCCATGGCATATTCGGTACGGATTCACCTATGATTTTATACTTTGACATTTCTTAACTCCTTCTGATTTCGTTTCATGGACAGATTCCTGATTTGTTATCTGCTGCTTCTCACTGTCCGGAAAGGAATTCCAGATTTTTCCGGATGAGATCGCAGCGCTGCGCTACACACTCCACGGATCTTCCGGGATCCTGCGGCGTATGGAACACATAATCCGTCAGCCGGTCAATGGTTGTCGTCGCTACATGAAGCCTTGTATCGCTTGCGGCATAATAGATATAGACATCGCCGTTTTCCCTGGCAATGGCACCATTTGTAAAAACGACATTTGAGACATCCCCGACGCGTTCCCAGTCTCTGGGACCGATCAGCATACCGGAAGGCTCCGCTATCACCCGTCCAGGATCGTCCAGCGCCGTTGCAAAGGCGTAAATGACATACCGAAGGCCTGCCGCCGTATTGCGGACGCCGTGCGCAATATGGATCCAGCCCTTTTCCGTCTTAATCGGCACAGCTCCTTCACCGTTTTTCGCTTCCGTGATTGTATGGTACTTACGGAGACTCGTCATCCGCTCCTCATCGATCACGGCATGCGTGATGTCGTCGCACAGGCCGAAACCGATACCGCCGCCGGAACCGGTGTCGATAAAGTCATCCATCGGGCGTGTATAGAAGGCATATTTTCCGTTGACAAACTCCGGATGAAGCGCCACATTTCGCTGCTGAGGCGACCGCAGGGTCTTAAGATTTGGAAGACGCTCCCATTTTTTAAGATCCTTCGTGCGCACAATGCCGGCTGCCGCAACTGCAGCGGAAAGGTCATTTACCGTTCGATCCTTGCTCTCTGAGCAGAAGACTCCGTAAATCCATCCGTCCTCGTGCTTTGTGAGGCGCATATCGTACACGTTGGTTTCTTCCGGGCAGACATCGTCAAGGAGAATCGGATAATCCCAGAAGTGAAAGCCGTCCACGCCGCTTGAACTTTCCGCCACGCCGAAAAATGATTTTCGGTCGCTGCCTTCAATACGGGCAACCAGATAGAACTTTCCGTTCATTTCAAGCGCGCCTGCATTCATGACAGCATTAACGCCGAGGCGTTCTTCAAAATACGGGTTGGTTTCAGGATTAAGATCGTATCTCCAGGTCAGGGGAATGGTTTCCCGTGTCAGGACCGGATAGAGGTAACGGTCGTAAATTCCGTTATAAAAATCCGATTTTTCATTTTTCCGGGTTAAAAGCCTGTCCTGTTTTTCTTTCTCCAGGTAATAATTTTCATGAAGCATCGATATTCCTCCTGATGATTTCCATGCACATCCGTCCGTTGTGATACGGGCATTTCCAGGGCTCCACGATCGGCTTCGAAGCATAGGGCTCGCCGTTTTTATCAAGAAGCCAGAACCATTCCGAACCCGGCCGCGGGTCTATGACTTTTTCCTTTATGTATTTCCACTCTGCGGCAGCAGCCTTTAAATATTCTTCTTTTGAAGGGTCATGCTGCCAGCCGTTGATAAAACCGGTAACTGTTTCCGCCTGGATCCACCAGACACGATCCTCATTTACGACGCCTTTTTCGCATTCCTGGGCAAGTGAATGTCCGTTAAAGGCCGTTTTATAAACCTGGGCGGTCAGATCTTTTGTAATCGGCGTCATTTTTGCAGTGACTTCCGGTTCGTTCAGGATTTCCGTCCCCCGGTCGATGAGCCAGGCTGTCTCAATATCGTGTCCGTAGGAATAAAGGTCGATCAGGGAATGATAATCCCGGTCGAAGAATACTTCTTGTCTGTGAAGCCCGGGATTGTACATTTTTTCCGCAAAAAGACCGAGGATCCATTCAAGGTCTTTTTTTACGTCTTCTCTTCCTGATACACGGTACAGTTCCGTGTAGGCCTCGAATACATGCAGAAGCGTGTTCATTGTGCGCTGCGCCATCACTCCGTTCTCTGAAAGCTTTTCATTTGACGCGGGCTTAAAAGAACGGTCGAAGGCCTCAAGATATCCGCCTTCGTCGCGGCATCGGCTTTCAATTAATTCGTATAGCTTAACGGCCGTACCGAGACTCTCCGGATCGCCGGAAGCATCGTAATAGGAGGACAGGGCATAGACGGCAAATGCCTGATTGTAGGTGTGCTTCATAGTATCCTCCGGCATTCCGTCATATCGGACAGACCAGAACACGCCTCCGTTTTCACGGTCCAGGCAATGCTGCTTCATAAATTCATAGCCGTGCCGGGCCTCATCAAGAAGCCGGGGATCCTTAAGAAGCATATAGGCATTGGCAAAGAACCAGGTGATGCGGCTGTTCAGGATACAGCCCTTGACGGCCCTTTTATCGATATTTAAATTAAAATCCATATAGCCGTAATACCCGCCGTTTTCATCGTCCCGCAGTGCTTCCCAGAACGGGATGATCTTTCCGGTCAGATGCTCTTTTATTTCTTCAATCATTCTCCTGCCCTCCGTACTGCATAATTTAGCTTAAGATCAGCGGCAAAAAAACGCCTGTATCGTCTGCGGCTTGTACAGATTGCATACAATACAGGCAATTTCTTCTGTCCCGGACTTTTTGCATAGTTTATAAATACATCCGATATTTCAAAAGGAAATCCCGGCTTCAACCCTTGACAGCACCGGCTGCGATGCCGTTGTAAATCTGCTTCTGGCATACAATGAAGAGGATCAGTGCCGGGATAAAGGAAATGATGACGCCCGCGCAGATCATGTTGTACTGGTTGCCGAGAGGTCCCGTGAAGGTATAAAGCGAGGTCGCCACCGTGCCCAGTGTCTGCTTGTCCTGGAGGTAAAGCTGCGCGCAGTAGTATTCGTTGTAGGTTCCCGCCCCTTTCAGGATGCAGACCGTAACGATCGCCGGCTTAAGAAGCGGAAGAAGTATCTTTCTGTAGATTGTAAAGTATGAAGCTCCGTCGATGATGGCCGATTCATCCAGCGAAGTCGGAAGATTCTCGAAATACTGGATGAAGATGTAGATGGAAATGACATCCGTGCCCATCATCATGATGATGTAACCGTACAGGGTATTGACAAAATGAAGATTTGTCATGATCTCGTAAACTGCGACCTGCATGGCAATCCCGGGAAGTAAGGCTGCAAAGGTAAACAGGTTGCGGATGAGGCCGTTGCCCGGGAACTTGAAGCGGTTCAGAACGTAGGCAAGCTGCGTGCCGACCAGGATGGAGCCCAGAAGAACAAAAATCAGGACGATAACGGAATTCTTAAATGCATTTCCCATATTGGCTGTTGTAAAGGCCTTGGCAAAATTACTGAAATTAAACCATGAAACCGGCGGCGTCATGACATTTGTCGATTTATATTCCGCGTCCGTCTTGAAAGCCGTGATGACGCAGGACACAAGCGGCAGAACCGCACTGAAGGAGAAGAAAACAAGCGAAAAATATTTGACGACCGTCCAGATGTAAAAGCCGACACTGTAATGATGTTTTATCTTATTTGACTGTACCCGTGCTTTTGCCGCCATTATCATTTCCCTCCTTTTGCTGCAAGCCTTTTTTCCTTTACCGCAGCTTTTGCCGCCAGCTTATGCGCTTTCTTTGCAGCGCTGCTCTCGTCATCTGTCGTCGCGTTCCGGAACAGGAATTTGAACAGTCCCTTCTGCAGCAGCGTGCAGATGAAAATAATGACCAGAAGGAAAACTGCCATGGCCGACGCAAGACCGACTTTCTGGTCCGTATGGGCGACCTTATTCATGACGACGAAGAATGTTCCGGTTCCGTTGTTGCCGCCCGTAATAACGAAGGGCGCTTCAAATGCGCTTAAAGAACCTGTAATAGAAAGAATAATGTTCAAAGTTACAATCGTTTTAATGCTCGGCAGGATAATGTATTTGAACTGCTGGAACCTGTTGGCTCCGTCGAGTTCAGCCGCTTCATAAAGCGAATCGTCGACCGACATGATGGCTCCGATAAAAAGAACCATGTTCTGGCCGAGGTACCGCCAGCAGGAGGAATACACCAGCGACCAGTTATTGACGGACTGGTCTTTCAGCCAGTAAGGAAGATTATCCAGCTGGAAACCGCACCACTGAAGCACGGTATCAAGAACGAATCCCCTGGTATAAAAGAATTTGAAAATGAAGCCAATGGCAATTCCGTTAATCAGGTAAGGGAAGAAAATCAGGCCTTTGAAAAGACCGCTGGCCTTCGCCTTCATGCTGAGGATTGTCGCAAGATACAGGGCGAGGACAATCTGGATCACGGCGCCGCCCATGTAGTAAAGGCTGAGAAGAAGCGATCCGACAATATCCTTTCTCTTAAACAGCTGGATGTAATTCTGCCAGCCGACGAACTTTCTTGCACCGACATAACGCATATTATAAAAGCTGTATTTCACCATTTCGCCGAAGGGCAGGTAAGTAAATACGAATAGCAGAAGCATCGGCAGGATACTGAATGCCAGTATGACCGTAAACTTCCTGCCGTTCTTACTATGGAACCAGTTGCTTTTTGCTGTTCCTACAGCGGCTGATGCAGGCTGACTCATGTTTTTCTCCTTTCAATGGACCCCCTCAAAGAAACCGGGCAGGCAGGGGTCTGTCTGCCCGGTATTGCACAAACATTTGCATATATGAAAATCTTAGGATACCGGATTGCGGAAATTACGCAACCTTGGAGCATCACAGGTTCAGTTATTGGATCATCCGTCTTCTGAACCTGCATTCTTTTACTTCACCGTAACGCCTTCCGTTTCCTGCGCAGAAGTCCATTTCGTATTCCATTCGTCCATAATGGCGGAGAAGTCTTCATCCTTGTTTGCCGCGTGTTCGATAATCGCCGCAACCTTGTCATTGCCGCCATTATTGATATTGAGTTCGGAGTCGGCGTTTAAAGTATTAAGAAGATCTTCTTCTCCTTTGACAGCCGGTTCATCCGATACATAAGTAACATTCGCTTTTGTGAATTCGCTGTAAAGATCCGGAATTTTTGTATCATCCGTCGCAATCGGAAGTCCGCCCTCGTTATAGGAGAATCCTGATTTTTCTGTCATCCATTTTACAAAAATCATTGAGGCTTCTATCTTGTCCGCGTCGTCTTTGCAGTTGATTCCGAAGTTGTAGTCAGGGCCTGCGGATGCATAACGTTTTCCGTTAACAGTCATCGGGAACGGCATATATCCGACATCAGCAGAATTGCTGCCTGCCTGCTGCATCTGTGAGACTGCCCAGGAACCCAGGACCATTGTTGCAACCTGTCCATTATTCATCATGCCCTTGCTGCCTTCCCAATCGGTCGTTGTATAGTCGTCTTCCGTGTATCCGTTTGCAACAGCATCATAGAGAATTTTATATACGTTATAAGCATGGGTTCCGTCACCCGGATCCGTAAATGGATTCGAGGTATGAAGAAGTTCCTGGTTCATGTACTTGGCATCCGCTGTTGCGCCGCCGCTGATATAAGCATCCCAGGCGCCAAGTGTCCAGCCTGCTGCATAGTTTGTATACAGCGGGATTGCGGAAGTCTTTTCCTTAATGGCTTTCAGATCTGCAATAAAGGCTTCTGGCGTATCCGGAAGAGTTGTAATACCAGCCTGTTCAAATACCTTCTTGTTGTAAACAATGCCCTGCGCGTTTGCCGTAATCGGAATGCCGTAAACCTGTCCGTCATACTGCCAGTTATTAATGTAATTAACTTCTTTTGAAACATCGTCTACCGAACCGTAAGATGCGAAATAAGTTGAGCAGTCTGCCTTTGCAACCGCCGGAATCATCATGATATCGCCCCAGTCACCGCCCTGAAGACGAAGAAGTGTATCACTTGCATAATCCGTAACACCTTCAATATTAATTTTGATATTCGGATAAACCTTATTGAATTCTTCAAGGTACTTCGCCCAGGAGGTCCCGGTATAGTCATCTTTCAGCATATCCGTGCGATTTGTCAGCATCTTAAGATCCGCCGTAATATCTGTTCCTGTGGTACCGAGCGTTATATCTTTATAAGCAATTGCGCTGCCTGAAGCAGATGCCGAAGACGTTGACTTGCCCGAAGTCTTTGAAGATGTTGATGCTGTTGAAACAGATGATTTCTCAGAGGCTGAAGATGTCTCCGCTCCCGATGAAGTGGTTGCCGTGTCTGCTGTTGAGCTTCCGCAGGCTGCCATGGAAAGTGCCATTGCCGCTGAAAGTCCGATTGCCCAAAACTTTTTTAACTTCATTTTACTTCCTCCCTGATTTAATTAATTTAAGTTAATTAGTTTAAAATTTAACTTTAATTTAATTATACCCATGTTATGTTCTATGTCATCATTTATTCTTGCTTTTTATCATATTATCTTGCTATTTTCCAATCATTTGTGTTATACTGCTATAAATACAAGATATAAATTGTTGATTTTTGCTTAAATTATGTCTTAATCTATATTTATATTTTAGTTTAAGTAATTATTTAAGTTATTATCGTTTCATATCTTTACATTTATGGAAGGATCTCATGGACTACGAACAAAGGCTCCTTACAGCCGTGAAAGTAAACCGGATGGCCGATACGGATTTCAACTTCGTAAACCTGCTGCCTCTTCATTACATGTATGAAAGCAGCTGTTTCGATGCGGGCGGCTTCACGGATCTTCTGCATCTTATGGCCGGAGGTTCGTGTGTCATAAACTGGCCCTTTTCCCTGAAGATCAATTCTCTGGATGCCTTTCTGCTCCTTATCTCCCGGCAGGGAGGGGCCCGTCTTACAAGCGGACACGCTTCCGTTTCGCTGACAGACGGCCAGGGACTCCTGCTGAACCTCAAGGGCGGCGTCTTGCTCAACTCACTGGTTCTTCCCTGGAATTTCGAGCTGTTTTTTATTACAGGTCGCAGTCTTCTTTCATATTCACACTTTTTCAGGGGTAAAGCTTATACTTCTTTCACAGCTGAAGACCACCCTGATTTAATCGCCGGATTAAAAAAGCTGTATTCCTTTGACGAAAATGCAGCTGCCAATTCCCTGTTGGAAATGAACGCTTCTCTTGTAAACATATTAACCTCCTGTCTCCGGGAACCACCTTCCGCCTTAAGGCCCGAACCGGCATCCCTTGCGCCCTACCTTCATGAAATGAATATCCTGATTTCCCGCCGCTTTAGTGAGCCTTTTTCTCTTTCTCACTGTGAGGAACTGTACCGGATCAGCCGTTACCGCCTGTGCCGGGAATATACAGCCGCCTTCGGCATTTCCCCTGTAAACGATCTGATCTCACACAGAATGGAGAACGCAAAAAAAATGCTGCTTACCACGGATCTTCAGATCCAGGAAATAAGCAGCAGGGTCGGTTATGAAAATACGACGCACTTTATTAACTTATTCAAGAAAACTTTCGGAGCAACGCCCGGAAGTCTCAGACGAAAAGGACGGCTGGAATAAAGACCGGTTCAGACAAAAGGAATCGGTTCACCGATTCTTATAGCGCTTGTACGCTCGATGAAACGGCCATCAAGAACGAAAACTCCTGTGGAATAATCGGTATCCTTAATTTTGTGGAGAATGGAATGCAGTGCTCTCTTTGCCATCTCCGTCGTATCGATTTCAAAAGTCGTAATCTGCTCCCCGATATAAGGCCCCCGCAGGTAATTGTCAAATCCGACGACCGAAATATCTTCCGGAATGCGAAACCCCTGCTTTCTCAGCTTTTCCATCAAAACAGCCGCGGTAATGTCGCAATTGCAGAAAAAGGCAGTCGGCATATTCTGAAGAGGCAGCTTCATGATTCCGGCATCAATGTTCCCCCTTCTCAGACGGTCATCAATCGCCCATTCCGGATTCCATTCAATACCGTGCTCCATAAGGGCTTTCAGATAGCCAAGATAGCGGTCGTCAATACTGGCCGTTGCAAGCCGCGTCCCGACAAAGCCGATTTTCCTGTGTCCCAGCTCCAGGAGATAATCCGTCATGCGGCAGCCGCCGGACAGATTGTTCGACACGACAGCATCGCATTTTTCCGCATTAGGAGATGTATCAAGGAAAAGCAAAGGAACGCCGGCCTCCGCCAGGATCCGTGCCTCATATTTTTTTGAAAATGCACCCATGATAATCAAGCCTTCAGCCTTGGATTCCTGGAGAATTTTCGGCAGTTCGCAGGCCTTTTCATCCTCCGTCCCAATCACTTCCAAAAAAGTGAAACAATTTCTCTCAGCCGCCCGTAAAGATAGTTTCTGGTACAGGTTCCAATAGAATGACTGCGACTCCGTCAGAAAGTGTTCCGCCACAATAACGCCGACATTGCAATTCTCCCGGGAACCTTCTTTTTTTCTCTTTACATATCCTCTTTGCTTTGCCAGTTCAAGAATCCTGTCTCTTAATTCATCACTGACGCCCTTTTGCCCGGCCATCGCCTTCGAAACCGTAACCGTGCTGACATTCAGTTCCCTGGCAAGCTCAACCATCGTTATCTCTTTGGCCATAACCGCGTCCCCTTATCAACCATTGTTGCTTCCTTGATTATAATGAATTTCATTTTTGAAGATCCCTTTTATCCGTCATCCTGTCTGCGACTCTTTTTTATCCCCAGTCGGCCGTTCCTGCCGGAAGAACCGAACAGCGTTCGATCACAGGACCGTCGACGTAGTGCGCTCCCCTGTACGATTCCCCGTTTCTTACTTTTTTCTTTAAAATGCTCACCGCAAGCTCAGCCATCTTCTCCGTATCAGCCCGGTAAGTCGTGAGCTTTCCGGTCAGAGGATGTCCGTAAATGTAATCGTCATAGCCGACACAGGAAATGTCCCGCGGAATCTCCAGACCTTTTTTCATCAAAGCGTCATAAAGAAGGCCTGCCGTATAATCCGAGCTGCAGGCAAAAGCCGTAGGCAGATCCTCCGGCAGCCTGACTTCGCCGTGCATCGTAACCAGATCCCGGTCGGGAAGTATCCATTCTTCACGCACGGCAAGGGAATTCTCTTTCATAGCCTTAAGGTAGCCAAAGTACCTGTCACGGATATTGTCCGAAAGCTCAATAGTACCGACAAAACCTATCTCTTTGTGCCCGTGGTCGATCAGATACTTTGTCGCTTTATACATTCCCAGGTAGTTGCCCGAAAGAACTGCGTCGCAGCCGAAAGAAGGATTGTAAAAGTCCAAAAGGACAACAGGCACTACAGACCCGGCAACGATTTTTTTCATATACGCTCCGTCCATGCGTCCAATCACAATAATACCTTCAATCTCATCCGACGAAAGCATCTGCGGAGGAACGCATTGCACTTCATCCTCATACGTTACTATCTCAAGCATTGTAAAACTGTGCTTTTTCGAAGCCGCATAAGCTGTTTTCTGATAGAGTTCCCAGTAAAATGAAGTGCCGACAGAGATGTAACGCCCGGATACGATAACACCGAAGGAAGGGCTCCGTTCCGCTTCAGTATTATATTTATCCGCATCATATCCAAGCTCTTTTGCCTTCCCGACTATTTTTTGCCGCATGGAATCACTGACGCCTTTTTTTCCCGAAAGTGCGTTTGATGCCGTCACAATGCTGACACCCAGCGCATCCGCAATATCCTTCAGCCTTACTTTTTCACTCATTTTTCATCCGCGGCGCTGCATCCGTCTTCCCTTTCCGCAAAGTTCCCGGAAGTACCTTAATTCCGCCGGGAGCCTTTTTCTTTTCAATCCTGTCATACAATGTTTCTATTCCCACGCGGGCAAGTTCCTTCTTCGGACATTCAAAAGAAGTAAGACCGTCGTCCGTATCGCATCCGCGATCCTGTCCGTAAAAACCGGTGACCGTGATATCTTCCGGTATAAGGCAGCCTTGCATTTTCAGCTTTTCGATAAGTTTCCGTGCGGTCTCATCATCGCTGCAGACCCACGCTGTCGAAAGCCCCTGCGGAAGTCCTGAATCAGAGACCTGATGAAACGGCTCCTTAAGAAGTTCCGAATCGGAAGTC
>DCDB01000190.1 GCA_002316215.1 Lachnospiraceae bacterium UBA1066
GGGACTTTAAAGTACGTAATATCTGAAGCGCTAGGCTGAGCGGGACTTTAAAGTACGTAATATATGAAGTTAAAATTCAGTGAATTTTGACCGAACCGGTTGACAACCTTCGGCACTTGTGCTTAGATATTAATGACTGAATAATCTTTAGTCATAACCAGGGCTTGTACTGGTTTCGACGGGGGTTTTAAAGTCGGAGAAGCCATCCGCGGCCCGGACCGCGTAAAAACCGGAACTTAAATTTAAACGCTGACAACAATACAGTTGCAGTAGCGGCCTAAGGGCTGCTCGTCGACCCGGTTGTACCCGTACTCCCGGCAATCGGCGTCATGATTACGGGAAACGATACCGGCAAAGCTTTGAGCCGGCAGGCGTATGATGAAGCTACTGAAGTTATGAGGAGGCCGTTCGCCGCATAGCCGAGGGAATGTAAAAGGAATGGCTGTGATGGGAGATGCTCCGGTGGAGAGGCTTTCGGACGCGGGTTCGATCCCCGCCAGGTCCACTAGATCGTGAAAAACCGGATTCTTTGCGAATCCGGTTTTTTTATGGATTTCTTTCAATCGGCTCATATATATGACTTATTTTCGCATTGCTTCTACTAATATTGCAAGGAGGAATCGGGATGCTGTTACAGGAATATGACGAAGCAAAACAGCGCGAACTTGACAGATGTGACAACTATGAGGATGGATTAAATGATGGAAAATCTGAGGATTTACTAATGATTTTAGCTGCCAAGGGAGATGTCCCCAAATCCGTAGCAAGTAAAATATTGTGTGAAAAGAATACAAAGAAGTTGATGGACTGGCTTAAATCGGCTGTATATTCTGATACAATCGATGACTTCCGTAACAAGACAGGCCTGTGACTGCAGCATTACATCTTTGATTTTTTTCTTAGGAAAGACTGGCACTGAGAATGACTTCTTTTACCGCCTATTTTTTTGCATATGAAACAGATATTCCGGATGGCGTCGGGTTTTCGCTTTTTGGGCCGGCGCATCTTTTCTGGCTTTTTGGCCTGCTGGCCGGGATCGCGGCTTTTGTGTGCTTTTATCGGAGAAGGACGCCAAAAGTCCAGCGGCGGGCTTCTTATATCGTCGGTGCAGCCGTACTTTTCCTGCAGGTGATCCAGGCCGCCTTTTTTATGATCCGGGGCGTTTACGGTGTCTATACGCTGCCGCTGCACCTGTGCAGCATGGCGGCGTATTTCATTTTCCTGCATCTCTTTTTCCATCCGAAGTGGTACTCTGAGATTCTGTTTTATCCGCTGCTTCCGGGTGCTTTCATGGCGCTCCTTTTTCCGGACTGGACGAAGTATCCGGCTTTGTCATTTATGAGCTGCGCCGGTTTTCTTGTTCACGGATTTATGATATTATACATATGTATGAAAATTGCGGACGGGTCGGTCAGCCCCGCGTGGAAACGGATTTACGCGCCGGTGATCTTCATTTTTGCCTATGCGCTTCCGATCATCGCCTTCGACCATGCGGAAAATGCAAATTACGGCTTTCTGAACGTCCCGTCGCCTGGCTCGCCCCTCGTCTTCATCGCGTCGGTCTTCGGGTACGGCATCGGATACTACGTCGGCTATGCGCTGCTTGTTTTCGGAGTCATGCTCCTCAACTACTCGCTTTTTGCGGCCGCACGGATATTGCTGAGGAAGCTTTCATCCAGTATCAGATCCGGAACTCGGCATTGTGGGGACAGTCCCCACAGAAACTAAAAATTTTTTCGCAGTGGGGACAGTCCCCACGGAATTTCACAATATCTACATAACTTTTTGCTATGTTTTCAATAGGCGGAGGACAATATTATGGATAAACTTAAAGTCATGGTTGTAGACGACGAAAGCAGGATGCGCAAGCTTGTCCGGGACTTCCTGGAGAAGCAGGATTATGAAGTGATTGAGGCGGAGGACGGCGAGAAGGCGGTCGATCTTTTCTTTAAGGAAAAAGACGTCGCCCTGATTCTTCTGGACGTCATGATGCCGAAGATGGACGGATGGCAGGTGTGCCGTGAGATCCGCCAGTATTCCAAAGTGCCGATCATCATGCTGACGGCCAGAGGAGACGAGCGGGATGAACTCCTCGGCTTCAACCTCGGGGTGGATGAATATATTTCCAAGCCGTTTTCACCGAAGATCCTGGTCGCACGCGTGGATGCCGTCCTTCGCAGGACGGGAAAAGCCGGGAGCGACGATGTTATCGAGACCTCCGGCATCCGTGTGGATAAGGCTGCACACCAGGTTACAATCGACGGCAAAGATATCGAGCTCTCCTTCAAGGAATTCGAGCTTCTGACCTATTTTGTCGAGAATCAGGGTATTGCGCTTTCGCGTGAAAAGATTCTGAATGCCGTCTGGAATTATGACTATTTCGGAGACGCCCGCACGATTGATACGCATGTTAAGAAACTGCGCAGCAAGATGGGTGACAAGGGTGATCTGATCAAGACCATCTGGGGCATGGGTTATAAATTCGATCCGGACGGGAAGACAGAGGCATGAAACATTCTATCCGGGCACAGCTGATATTAATTTTCGTTGTGGTGATGACCGTTTCCCTGCTCCTCATCGCGCTGATCAATCATTTCTTCCTCGGAACATTTTATACGAGGGATAAGACGGGCAAGCTTCAGGAGACTTATGAGAAAATGAATACCCTGGCCTCGTCGGGGAGCAGTGACTTTTCGAGTGAGATCATGAAGGTTTCTGTACAGGACAATATTCAGGTTCTGGTGACAGATTCGGATTTCCAGAATTTCAATTCTACAAGCCGGGACGCGCAGAGTCTTGCTTCGCGTCTTTTTGGCTACTATACAGGTTTCTACCGCGACACCTGCACAGTTGTTGAGAAAACGGATAAATATACGCTGCAGGAGACTTCCGATAAAATGATCAGCACGCAGTATCTGGAAATGTGGGGCCAGCTTGATAACGGCGACTGGTTCCTGCTTCGGACGCCTCTCGAAAGCATTACGAACGCGGCGCATCTTTCAAACATTTTCTTTATTATTGTGGGACTTCTCGTGACCGTTGCGGCTGTGGTCGTCATTTCATTTTTGGCGAGACGATTTACGAAGCCGATTGTCCAGCTTACAGAAATTTCCCAGAAAATGACGAATCTGGATTTCGACGCCAAGTACAGCGGAAAGGCGAACAATGAAATCGACCGGCTCGGGGAGAACTTCAATAAAATGTCCCATGAGCTGGAAGGCACGATTTCTGAACTGAAATCTGCGAATGTCGAGCTCCAGAAGGATGTCGAGCACAAGACGCAGATCGATGAGGTGCGTAAGGAGTTTCTCAATAATGTTTCACACGAGCTTAAGACGCCTATAGCCCTGATTCAGGGGTATGCGGAAGGCTTGAAGGACAATATCGCTTCTGACGAGGAAAGCAGGGATTTCTACTGCGACGTCATTATAGATGAATCCGCGAAAATGAATAACATGGTCAAGAAGCTCCTGACGCTCAATCAGCTGGAATTCGGAAATGACCAGGTGGCGATGGATCGTTTTGATATTGTCCAGCTGATTAAAGGCGTGATTGCCGGGATGAAGATTATAATCGAGGATAAAGGAGCCGACGTTTCTTTCAATGAAAATGATCCTGTTTTCGTGTGGGGCGATGAATTTAAGATTGAAGAGGTCGTGACAAACTATATGAGCAATGCGCTCAACCACCTTGACTATGACAAGAAGAT
>DCDB01000226.1 GCA_002316215.1 Lachnospiraceae bacterium UBA1066
AGAAGTATTGTTTCATACAGCGCGGCGATGCATGCAGCCTCGGTATTTTTCGCAGAAAGATTGGAGTATATATGGATAAGAGCAGCCTCTTGGAATTAAGAAAAATCATGCGCAGGGACGAGCCGCCGGTTGACTGGGTCTACAGCATTTATGTGACTCCGGAAAATGAAGTATGCTGGGAATCCATGCGCAAGTTTTCATCCTTTGATCTCGACGAAACTTTCCGTCACAAAGATATTATGAAGAAAGCGTTGTCGGGCGCCTTTGCTAAGGAACTCTTTTCAGTCCCTCTGCATGACCAGCCGAAGAACCTCATTTCCATACGCAACATGGAATCAGGCGACGAGTCATCCATTGAGACTTTTGTAAATGACGTTCTTTCATCCTATACGCACACGGATCCTTATTATGCCATGCTCGCCCATCTGACCTATGACGTCCCGGCAAAAACCTCGGACGGCATGAAGCTGGAAGACGGCGATACCGTTTATCAGGCCATCCTGTTTGCCATCTGTCCCGCTTCTCTTTCGAAACCGGCTTTAGGCTATAACGAAAGCGCCGGCGTGTCCGAACTTGACCGCCGCTGGACCATCGGCAGTCCGATTGAAGGCTTCCTTTATCCTGCCTTCAATGAACGCTCCGGGGATCTGAACGAGGTTCTCTACCGTGCAAAAAAAGATATCAACAGCCAACTTTTCAATACTCTATTTTCTGCCGATCTGCCCGTTACCGCCGATATGCAGAAACAGGCCTTCCAGACGCTGATGGATCGTCTTGATGTCAGCGTCAAATCCGCCGCTTCCCTGCAGGAAGATCTCGCGCACTTAGAAGCGGAAGATGTCAACCTTCTCGAACAAACGGAGGCTAAAAAGCTGGCCGAACGGTGCGGAATAAAGACGGACCATTTTGATGAAGCTTTTGAAGAAACCGTCGGCGATACGCCTCTTACGATTTCCGCCCTGCGCGAGCCGGCAGTCATCGTCAAGACAGATTCCGCTGCCATAAAAATCGACACGGACAAGACTGAGCTCATTGCGACGCGCGAAATCGACGGCATTACCTATATTCTGATTCCCGCCGACGGAAGCGTACTTGTAAACGGGATCCCCTCCATCGCACTTACTTCAGAAAATGCCGGCGATACGAAGGTTACCGACGGATCGAAAATCCCCGGCGATTCTGAGGATGCTCACGGATCCGAAAATGCCGGCGATTCTAATGATACCGGCGAACCGTATCCGCTCTCCGATAATATTTTTAATGATCATTCATCCAAAAGCTCTGATGAAGACAACTAAAAGTCCAGAATAAACTTTATAAGCAAGTTCAAAAATGGGAACTGCCTGGTATGCGGTTCCCATTGAATTTTATCCAATAAAAAAAGCATCGCCGGGAAGTAACTTCTATTTCCATCGCGATGCTTTTATAATATATTTTACTCCATGACATGAATTAATTATTCAAAATCATTCGGGAAATTATCCCTGAGGCCCTCCGGGGAGTGATTCCCAAAAGTCCTTCCGGGAGTCACTCCCCGGAACTATTAATATAATTGATGAGACCGCCGGAAGAAATAATCTTCTGCATAAAAGGCGGGAAGGGCTGTGCCTTGTAGGTTTTGCCAGTTGTATGATCCGTGATAATTCCGGCGTCAAAATCCACCTCGACATCATCGCCGTCTGCAATTTCCTCTGCAGCCTGCGGGCATTCGAGGATCGGAAGCCCGATGTTGATGGAGTTTCTGAAGAAAATGCGGGCAAAGGTCTCTGCGATCACGCAGTTTACACCAGCGGCCTTAATCGCAATCGGTGCATGCTCACGCGAGGAGCCGCAGCCGAAATTCTTCCGCCCGACAATAATGTCCCCGGTCTTCACGCGCTTGACAAAGGTCTTGTCGATATCCTCCATGCAGTGTCCGGCCAATTCCTTCGGATCCGAAGAATTCAGGTATCTTGCCGGAATAATAACATCCGTATCGATATTGTCGCCAAATTTAAATACTGTGCCGTGTGCGTTCATTTTACAGTTCCTCCGGTGATGAAATTTTTCCCGTAACAGCAGATGCGGCCGCTATCGCCGGGCTTGCGAGATAAACTTCGGAAGTAACGTCCCCCATGCGGCCGACAAAATTGCGGTTCGTCGTTGAAATGCAGCGCTCGTTTGCCGCCAGTATACCCATATATCCTCCCAGGCACGGTCCGCAGGTCGGCGTCGACACAACGGCTCCGGCTTCGATAAATATTTTCAGAAGTCCCTCTTCCATAGCCTGAAGATAAATGGCCTGGGTCGCCGGGATCACGATACAGCGTACGTCTTTCGCAACCTTGCGCCCTTTAAGGATTTCAGCCGCAATCCTAAGATCGCTGATGCGCCCGTTCGTGCAGGAGCCGATCACGGCCTGATCCACTTTAACGTCTTCCTTAATTTCGGAAATCGTCTTCGTGTTGCTCGGAAGATGCGGAAACGCCACCGTAGATTCGAGTGTCGAAAGATCAATATGGATTTCCTGCTCATACACCGCATCGGCATCAGCCGTATATACTTTGTATTCCTTTGAAGTATGCTCTTTCAGGTATTCCTGCGCAGCTTCGTCAACCGGGAAAATGCCATTTTTCGCACCGGCTTCAATGGCCATGTTGGCAATCGTAAAACGGTCGTCCATAGTAAGGTTCGCAATACCGTCCCCCGTAAACTCGAGAGATTTATAAAGCGCGCCGTCGACCCCGATCTTTCCGATCAGATGAAGGATGACATCCTTACCGGAAACATATTTTCCGGGCTTTCCGGTAACATTCACGCGGATAGCCGACGGAACCTTGAACCAGGCCCTGCCGGTCGCCATGCCGGCTGCCATATCCGTCGATCCGACGCCTGTTGAAAATGCTCCCAGCGCTCCGTAAGTGCAGGTATGGGAATCCGCGCCGATAATCAAATCTCCGGCAGCTGCCAGCCCTTTTTCAGGAAGGAGGGCATGTTCGATTCCCATCTGCCCTACGTCAAAATAATTCGTAACGTCGTATTTTTTTGCAAACTCGCGCACACATTTGCAGTGTTCTGCGGACTTAATATCTTTATTAGGAATAAAATGATCCATGACTAGTGCGATTTTATCTTTATCAAAAACCGTTTTTACGGACATTTTATCCATTTCATGAATGGCAACCGGAGAAGTAATGTCATTTCCCAGAACCATATCAAGATCCGCTTCAATCAGCTGGCCGGCCACGACACTGTCAAGTCCTGCATGCGCCGCCAGAATCTTCTGGGACATCGTCATTCCCATTTCACAATCCCCCTTCTTTTTAAAAACAGGGACGAACTAATTGTCCGTCCCTGCTTAATGTAATTATTTCTTAAAATGAATTAATAACCGCTGCTTTGAAGTCCGTTTAAAAAATTCTTAATAGAGTCTTCGCTGCCGGAATCAAAATAACTTCCGAGTGACGGTATAATCGTGACAAAGAGGATCAAAACGATCACGCTGCATAAAAGACCGATGCCGCTCGTGATGATGCCTGTAAGCCACATCCCCTTCGTCTGGTTTCTCTTCGCCGCAAGGATAGAACATACAAGACCGGCGATTCCTAAAATCAAGGAAAAATATCCCGTTATGCAGCAAAGTACGGAAAGAATACCGCATACCATGCCGATAATGGCGAGTACCTGACTCGGTTGTTTTCCGCCGCCCAGCGTACCGTTTGTCTGACCGTTGTAACGCGTCTGGTTCGTATAACCCGGCTGATTTGCGTAGCCCTGCTGGTTTGTATAGCCCGACGGATTTGTATAACTCTGCTGGCCCTGGAAACCGCTCTGGTTCGCAAATCCCTGCTGGGATCCGCGTCCCGGCTGGCCCGTATATCCCTGCTGATGGCCTGCATTGTACTGCTGTCCGGGCTGTGCCTGATGCATATTCTGCTGCCCCTGAAACTGCTGGTAATTCTGCTGGGCATTCTGTGCCTGGCGTGCATGGGCTTCAGTAAACTGCGCACGCGCCTGTGCTGCCTGAGCCTGCTGACTGCGAAGATTATCCGCATATGCCGCAGCTGTATTTACCGTCTGGGAAGCCGTGTTTTGAAATGTCCCGGACGCCTTGGAAACCGCGCCCGCTGCCGCAGCTGCCGTCTGGGAAGCTGTGTTCTGAAATGCATCCGCGCTTCCGGAAGAGGCACTTTGTGCAGCACTGTATGTCTGAGAGACTGCATTCTGCGCAGCGCCGGCTAATTGGGAAGCCGCATTCTGCGCCGTGTCAGCTAACTGGGACGCTGCATTCTGCGCATCACCGGCCGTC
>DCDB01000113.1 GCA_002316215.1 Lachnospiraceae bacterium UBA1066
AAAACATATTCAGAAAATATTGCTATGAAATGCCTGCGGCTGCTTTCTGGCCGGTTTATCCTTCTTTAACCCTTTCGCAGAATTCCTCGATTTTTGCATCTGTTTCTTTACTCTTTTTGGCCAGCGGATCGATAAGGCTCACCTGGACACTGACGAGGTCTGCTTTAAGATCCTTTGCAAGTTCTTTAAAGCACGGAGCAGCGTTTCCGCCCCTGCTGCACGCAAAAAATGCAAGCTTTTTGCCTTTCAGGGCATCTTTATTATCCCTGATGAAGGTGCGGAGAGGCGGTGCATAATTGGACGCCCAGACAGGCGTTCCGAAAATGATATAATCGTAGCCGGCAGGACTTATCTTATAGGGCTTAAGTCCCGGAGTCTCATGCGTGGAAGCTTTCATTCCTCCGATTAAATACTTGGATATGCCTTTTTTGGGATACGGCATCACCGGCTCCAGCGCAAGCAGATCTGCCCCGACAGAGTCCGCAATCTTTCTGGCCGCATAATCCGTATTGCCTTCCAGGGAAAAATAAACAATCAGTGTCTTTTTCATTTTATGCTTACTCTCCTTTTTGTTTTACGCTCGTGTCTCTGAAGTTCATGCATTTCCACAATTCATCAAAATCGACCTCCGGATTTCTTCCGGCTGCAAAAAGAAGCTGTATCAGGAAATAAGCGGCGCTGTCAATCTTTGCTTCCAGTCCGAGCTCTCCTTTATCGATTTCCTCCTGAAGAAAGGCTTTGAGCAGAATATTGGCTTCCTGTTCTTTTCTCTTAATGTGCGCAAGGTTTTTTTCCTCAGGTTTTAACTGTGACATTGCCGTATAACGATATGTCTGCTCAAACAGGCTGATCTTAAAATATATTCTTTTGACTTTTTCATACAGAGAAAGATCAAAAGAAGCCAGCTCTCCGACCGTTTTTAATATCTCTTCCCAGTCTGCATCCATGATCTGAAGAATAAAATCGTCCTTACTGTCAAAATAATTATAAAAGGTTCCCAGGGCAATGCCGCTTTCCGCCGTAATCTCCCGCAGGTTAAAAGCACCGCATTTTCCCTTATTTTGTATCAGCCGCTTTTTTCCGCAGGACATCAGTTTCTCTCTTGCATGGTCGATTGGATTGGACATGTCCTTCCTCCGCATGAACAAAGTTCGTAAAAAGTCTGCAACATTTTAATTCCGCCGGAACCGCGGTATTAAAGATGTTCGTACGCTATTCTTTGGGTTCCGTCCTCAACATATATGATTCCGCAGAACCGGAAACCGTTTTTTTCCAGAAGATGACGCATAACTTTATTATTTTCGTGTGTATCTATCCGCAAATGACTGGTTTTTTCCTCACAAAATGCAAGAATCCCACGGAGGATACCATGCAGGCAGCCATCGCCTGCGACCCGGTGGATCACGCCATACGTGCCGTCCGAAAGCCATGCGCCTCTTTCAATTCTGGCATACGCCGGTTCTTCACCGATAAAAAAGACGAATGCGCCGTGAATGTCTCCGTCTTCCTCCGTAACATAAAGCCGCCCTTTTTCTATATCCTCTTCTAAAAGAGCACTCGGAGGATACGTATCTCCCCACTGCGTCCCATTTCCGGTTTCCGCCATAAACTTTCTGGCACATGCGTAAACATGCAATACCCCGGGCAGATCACTTTTTTCTGCCTTCCTGATAAACCATTTTTCCGTCTTAAGCACGCTGTACGGCCTCTATCTCCACTCCGTTAGGATCCGTGAAAAGGAACCCGGTGAAACCCAGCTTTTCGATATAAGAAGGTTCGGTTACGATTTCCGCCCCGGAAGCCTTCAGGCGTTCAAATACCTCCTGCGCATCGTCAACAGCAAGCGCCAGATGGCGGTAAACGCCTTTGGTAAACTGACCGGTTTTCATTTCATCGCTCTCAAATTTATAGCGGATCAGTTCAAGATTCGTCGTATCTGAAAGCTTATAATAAGTAATCTCATGATCGCCCATATCCACTGTTTCAACAAAAGGCAGTTTCAGGACACTGCCGTAGAATTCCATGCTGGCTTCAATATCCCTGACATTGATCGTTACGTGATCGACTCCCATGATTTTCATAACTGTCTCCGTTCTGTCTTACGGCATTTTTATCTTTTCCGCCTGTCTTAAAATGCGGATATACAAAAGCTTCCTGCAGACAGGAACTTCTTTGCACCCGCTGCCCGCATCACTTGTTATTGTAACGTTTTTGCCGGATTTCGTAAAGCGGTCATACTTATTTCTTCTCCTTATTAAGTTCCTTCTGATATCTTTTACACGCAGCGCAATTCCCGCTGCAATGCGAACAGGAACCGCGGTTCTTCAGCATATACCGTACCGCAAAAAAGAGCAGTGCTAAAATGAGAACCGCAACGATAATTGTCGGCAGCATAATAATTCCCCCGTCCAAAAAATCTGTTTTTTAAAATTTAAGCCTCTTCCGCCATAAAAGGCGGAAGGGGCTTATAGGACAACTAACAAAAAGAACCTGCGGACGCCGGAGTCCTGATATCAGATTACAAGCGATGGTACCGCATAAATACGCGCAAGAAGTTCCTGATCAAGAGCGTAAAGCCCTTTGGGATCATGTCCGAACAGCTTATATTTACGGATAAGCCCTTCTGCATTCTTCTCTTCTTCTCCCTGTTCCTTAACAAACCAGTCAAAGAACTGAAGCGTACGGTAATCATTTACCTTGCTCGCAGCTGCGTAGATTGTATTGATGAGCCCGGTCACATATTGCTCGTGCTCAAGACCGAAATTCAAAGGATCTTCAAAAGATTTATACTCCTTATCCGGCTTTTCAATTTCAGAAAATGTCACCAGTTCGCCGTTGTTCTGCAGATACTTACGCATCAGCATCGCATGGTCGCGCTCTTCCTGTGCCTGGATATCATACCAGTGTCCAAAACCGTCCAGACCTTCATTGTAAAAATAATTTGCAAAATCCAGATACAGATACGCGGAATAAAATTCCTTATTAACCTGTATATTGATAAGTTCCTTTACCTTCTTGTCCAGCATAATTGCCTCCTTAGTCATTTCTATGATCTGCTGTACTCTGTTTCCTACAGGAATTGTAATACTATCCGGTCGTAAAGTCCATATAAAATGTTTCGAAGGTAAAGAACTTATTTCTCCCTTTCTTTTTTTTCAATGTAGCTGAAGAACTCTTTCCTGAACTCCTCATACCGGGCACGGCTGATGGGAATACGATCTCCATTCTCAAGAACTGTCTTGCTTCCTTCAAGCTTATAGATACGATCCATGTTCACAAGATAGCTTTTATGACAGAGGCTGAAGTTATCCGGCATCCGCTGAAAGATACTGTTAAGCTTTTCACAGCACTTCAAAGATTCCAGATCTGTATGGATCAGGCACTGATGCATATCACTCTCGATATAGATAATCCGGCTTACCGGTATGCATGTGGTTTTTCTTGCGCTGGTGATTTCCAGCACACGCCTGCTCAAAAACATGTTTTTATTTTCAGATATTATCTTGCACGCTGCCGTCTGTATCATAAGGCGTTCCTTTCCTTTTCTGCAAATATGCCGCAGCCGGATGCTCAAATCCTGCCCAAACCTGTTCGCAACTATAAAGCCATGACGCTTCGGATTTCTTCGTTGCTGCGTGATTGCCCGGATCCAAAAACTATATTTTTTTCTATCACTTTCTCACGTATCCGTCTATATATTTTCCTTAATTCGGGCTTCACGAAAAAAATGAAGGTCTTTTTAACGCCGTAAAGGCATCGGAAAGATACTCCGATGCCTTTACGGAACACGCTGCCTTGATTTCTGCCTGTCAGGCTGTTCCCCAAAAAAAGGATAGAATCATAACTGCAATTGAAACTGCTGCTATAATCAGCCTGTTGATCCGCATGATTTTCCTCTGAAAAGTTTTCGGACGCAGACTGATATCAATTTCTTCTACGGGAACCCTGTTATGGATAATCCTGAAAAAACAATAGTCATAGACACCGCGGGCGAAAGCCAGCCTGCTGATATGAAAAGGGCCTTTGAAGACCATCCTGTATTCACGAAAGAGAGACCGGATATTGTCGGTTTCGAGATCCGGCCGGATCTTTTCGAAATCCAGATGATCGTTATAATTGGATTCGTATGCCAGGTTCATGAGTAAACCGAAAAACCAGTTTTCGCTTGCAAGCAGGGCAAGTGTCATAATTACAATGAATCCGCCAAAAAACATTTCAAACAGATAGAAAAGTTCCTGATGACGGATATGGAAATAAGGAGCGATGCTGCTGTTCAAAGATACAGCAATCAGCCCGAAGACAGCCATGACGATCAGCGAAAAGGCCAGAATACATTCGCTTATATTCTTCATACGCGCAAACTCCGCAGAATATACACGCTTTAAAAGCTCCTGATTTTCATTTTCATCTTTACTAAGACTGAATTCTTTTTCATCTGCTTCACAAACCAGGTCTTTCATAGTCTTCCCCTGGCTTACAAGGGCACTGTTAAAAGACTTATCTTCCATAACAAAGTCCCGTATAATGGTTGTAAGCGTAAGGACAGCCATTCCTCCGACAAAAAGCGGAAAGTTATTGAGAATGATCGAAACCGTTAAAAAAAGCACTCCGTGGATAACAAAAGAAATGATCCCAACCTGACGTTTTTCATACCAGGAAATTGCATGGACTGCGGTCAGCCCATACGGAACAATCGTATAAGAAAAAGTCTGAAATGCCTGGTTGTGCAGACAGGCCCTGACCGCCGCATTGTTCTTATATTCTCTGTCAAAAATCGCCAGTGTTTCAGCCGTCTCACAGATATAATAATTCAGGACATGCAGAAGAAGCAGGAGAATGGCCCCTACAACGCAGAGCATCTGCCGCATATAGTTCGGGCTTATGATCGTAATAAATACTGTCAGAATATCAGCAACCGACAGAATAAGAATAACTCTTCTCAGCCATTTCTGCATTTTTTGGAATTTCTGCTTCTTATCCGTAAGAAAATGTTTAAGATCCCAGTATTCCCTGTTTTCCTTCAGGCTAAAAAGAGTCCCGGCGGCAGTATCGTTACCTTCATTGCAGCCGTCCAGCAGGGCCGCCGTAAGAAACCAGGAAACACGGACAGAAAGGTCTTCCATCTCCGGACAGGCCTCTGCCCGGAAAAAAGAATACCTCTTCCGGTCCGGACGGCTCTCCATCTGTATTTCAACAGAATCGAGATACCTTTTTATTCCCGCTCTGCATTCTTTATCCGACGGCAGTACATTTTCAATAAAGGCATACATTCTGTATAATCCGCCCTGCATCTTTATTTCCGTCGTCAAGTTGAAATAGATTGTGGAAAAAATCTTCTGCGGAATAATTTTCCAATTTCCGGTTTTAAGTGCCGAGCAGTAATTTCTCTGGGTTCTGGAGATTCTTTCATCTCTTTCTTTATAAATATACTCATAGAGATCCGTATTGCTGAAAATAAAATCCGGAAAAAAGGTCTGCAGCTGCCTTGCCACAGTCAAATCCCTGCAGCCGCAAAGTACCGTAAGACTATCTAAAAGTTCGCCTAAGTTCATCACTATCTGCCAATTTGCCTTCCCTCACCATAGACTAATTGCCAAGCGAAACAGATTACTGATCTGGCTCGATAATTACCCTGTCGTCCTTTTCAAGGATCCCGAGTATGTCTTTCATATTCTCTTCACTTACAGCAATACAGCCTCCTGTATACTTTTTAGGTCCTGTGCAATGAAAAAAGATCGCGGATCCCGCCTGCGGGATACACTCTTTATTGTAATCAAGAAACAGGGCATAGTCATATTGCGGCGAAAAATCTATAAGATGTTCCCCGGCGGGCATACCGCCGTTCTTTGTGCTCACAATCTTGTTATAGTCCGGTCCGTCACAGTCCGGGCACCACAGATCCTCTGTGACATCTAACCAATCCAGTTTCGTACCCGGGTTTTCTCGAATTCCGAAAGCCGTAAGGATGCCGAAATCGCCAATCGGCGTTGCACAGTCGCTTTCCTTTTTATCCGCTTTCAGACCGCATTTTCCGACATATCCGTTACATTTCAGGACAGGCACCCAGACCGCATCCGGATTCGTCCGGTCCCGATTTTTCTGATCCGGATTCGTCTCATCCCGATTTTTCTGATCCGGATTCGTCCGGTCCCGATTTTTCTGATCCGGATTTTTTCCATAGACAAAAACAAGGGCATCACTTCCGCCTCTCCACTTTACAAAAACAAGATGGCTTACCCTTTCATCTGTCCGGTACTTAATAAAGCTGCTGTTCCAAACCGATTCGTCCACTGACTCCCCTTTTTATTCCGGCTTTGTCTCAGCCGATAATTTCATAAATAAAACAATCTTCACCGGAATACAATTTCTTCATCATGCTGCTTTCCTTAAGCGAAGAAAGGTCGTATCCGCTCAGGATATAAGTCGTTCCGATCTTCTTCAATGACTGGATATCAAGCGTAAGATTCAATTCATCAGGCTGCAGAAGTTCATATTCAGGTTCCGGCGTATCCGTAATGTCTATCATAAGATGCAGATAGCGGTTATAATCATCCGAATGCGAACCGGACGGATCGAGTATCTTCCACATTTCAAAATTCGGATATCCCGCTGTTGAATTGATTGTTGAAGCCCCCACAATTGTCGGAATATTATTCATGGCAAATGAAAAGCCTGAAACAACCCACTTGCCTTCCTTTTTATCGTTAATTGTCTCAATCTCACTAACCAGATCATTATTCATAAGATCCGATATTCCAATCTGGATCGGATTAACAGTAAGTCCGCACCCGATGGACAGCACTAGGACATATATAAGAAATGAATTTACGCCTTTTTCGGAAGAAATCCGGAAAAAGATACAGCAAAGCACTGCAGCCGCCGCAGCAACAATCAGCCACAGATACATAAACTTACCTGCTCCGAAATAGCTAAAAGTCATTCCGCTCATCAGAATTCCGCAGAGAATAAGAATAAGCTTTATGATAAAGCCGAAATGCCTGCCTCTAAGTTCGTGGACGGATATCAGAAGAAGAAAAAGATTAATGGCTCCGAAGGCAAGGGTCGCCCTGTTTGTTATGACATTTGAGAAAAGAGTAACTTTCGCGAGCCAGAGAGGCCATTTAAACAGGAGAAAAGACAAAAACACCGCGTCGAGGGCCAGGAGCAGAATCATGAGGAAATTTTTTTTCTTTTTTGTAACCACACTGTAGACAGACAGCACTATACCGATCGGAAAGAAATCAAATATCCTCGAGTTTTCTACATTCTGTGACGCAAATTTTAAAATACTGCTGTAAGGCGAGAAAAAATCAGTCCATTCGGCAAACAGAGTAGGAAAAACATCGAATCCGCCCCCTGTTTCTTCACGTTCCCCGGGATATACCGTATTCATAATCGAGGAAATCGTTTCGCCTGACCTATGATAAAAATGAAAAAGAAGTGCTGCCATAACAGCCAGAAAGATACCGATACCCAGCGCATCCGTCCGCGAGAAATGAAAGTTTTTCCGATTTTTCACCATGACCCAGATGAGAAAAACCAGAAGAAGATACCCCATCGTAATCTGCCATGCCGGATAGAGAACCATAATAAAACAGCCTGCACACCAGGCGATCAATAAGGCAAGCGGTATCTTTCTCCGCCAATCCCGGCTGTCTGCCTTCAGATAGCGGTCAAAAGCCAATATTGCCAGCTGTGAAAAAATAAAAAGCTCGCAGATACCGTTCACAGAATTCCACCACTGAATTACAGGAGCACAGGAAAGTAAAAGCGCCAGAATAAGCGACAGCTTCTTATCCTTTTCAAAGACCAGAAGCCCCATTTCAAAAGACACCAGGAACAATACTATAATTCTTGCCGTCCAGTAAAAAGCCAGCCCATATTCCGTTCCCGCAAAAAGATAAACCAGAAGAAACGGACGGAAAAGCGTAACCGGATCCCGGACCGGCTGCCCGTAAATCACGGCCATATCCGTATCCGTCCCTCTGTAGAGCGAAGAATAATAACCGTAATCGTTTCTTTCCTGCGAAATCGCCATTGCTGTAAAAACAGCCCATTCATCCGAATGTTCACCCCGGGGTTCCCCGAACGCGGCCGTCCCGTCATACCCGGGCAGATAAGCAAAAATCTGCGAAATTGAAGATCCGTTTATTTTTCCTGCCGTAAACAGAAGAACGATCAGGCAGCCGATCAGGATCCGGTACCTGCAGCCATCATGCATAACCGCCTTCATGCCAAACCGAAAAACTGAAAGCAGAAGAAAAATAACAACAGAATAAAATATGATTCTTCCGAAAGATTTCTGTGTGAACGGAAATAAGAAGTCCCTATAGGAAGAACTGTTGAAAATCACCGAAGAGAGTGCAAAGCTGTCACCCGCTTTTTCTCCGATATCAATCCTGAACCCGGAAACGTTCTTATCAATGCTCAGCGTATGCTTGATTTCACCCTTAGTTGCATATTCACTGACCGACCTCGCCTCCGTAAAGTCTGTTTCGCCTTTCTCCTGATAAAAGATTTGAATTTTATAATTCTTCTCGATTCTCTTTCCGAAGACAACTGTTACCGAATGAATATACTGATTAACTCCCTGTATGATGAAGCAAGGATCATCTGAAGACGACACGAGGTTACCGTTCGCATCAAAACTGTACCCGTCCAGTGCCAGCTCATCAGGCAATATCGTACTTACCGGATATTTATTATGGTATACAAGAATATTCCAGTCTGTAATTGACACCCATTCAACAAGTACCGAAAGAATAACCGTCAAAAATATAAGCAGGCTGATTTTCCTCAGCTTTCGTTTATTCAACCGCCCTGACATCTGCAAAACCTTCTTCTGCTCCCCCCGGATATCTTTATTCCGGCATCGCTATCAAGTGATGCGGTACTCTTATGTATTAAAGAATTATACCATATACCGTTGTAAAAGGAACAGAAAATATAAAGCCGCTGCATCATACGTAAATGCGGCAGCAGCTCCAAGCCTTTCGCTGATCTTCCATTTTTCAATGGGCTATAAAGGGACCGGTATCCGCCTCTCTTGAAAGCGCCGTTCAGCCGGATGATTTGCTTCCTTCTGTAATATTGATCACGACGTGATGGTTTTCATAGAGCACGATATCACCCGGCAGAAGATAATCCGGGCCTTTTAAATATTTGCTGTCGCTCAGCACCTCAAAGCCTTCGCCGGCCAGGCCTTCCCGGATAAAAGAAGTGTTCATCGTAATATCCGTTTTCTGCAGCAGCGGAATGTTTTCCCTGTATCCGACGGCTTTTACAATAGCCGCTACACCGGAAGAACAGTCTGCATCGCAGGCAATGGTAATCTGAGACGGATCGTAATTGCTTGCTTCAAGATGCTGCCAGAAGGTAAGCCGTTTATCCTGGTTATAGCCAATCAGATCATTTGCCGCCGCCTTCGATGCAAGCACGGCAAACTCGTTACGGATATTTTCATCCGGATAGCGCAGCACGCAGGTCCATGGCTTGGCCGGCCAGGCCCGCAGATCCCATTCGTGTCCGGTCTGATCACCGGCCTCTCCTCCGCTTAAATTTCCGTATTCATCCTCACCGCAGTTGCTGACCATATGATGGCTGCGTTCGATAGCCGTACGGATTCGAAAAACGATAAAAACAGCTGCGGCAATGAACAGAAGAACAGCTGCAAGCAGGATAAAAATCCTCCCGTTTCTTTTAGGTTTCATTTTCCGCTTTCTGTTTTTGCGCTTATCTTTCAAGGTTTTCCTCCTTAATTTACTGCGTGATTTGCTCCTTCCTCACGTTTTTGCGCGTCCAGTGCCCAAAAGTTTTCCTGCAGACAGGAAACTTTTGGTCTTTTCCGCCTGCAACATATTATATCATCTTTTGGGTTTGTCCAAAACCATCTTACGCCTGCGTTTTTGCTTAAAACCGGATCATCCGGCTGCAGCCTGTTTCGTAAGCTTTTGTCTGCCATACCCCTGCCTTCAGTTTTCTTCCGAAGACTGTTGTTTTGTGACTATGTCACTGAAAACTTATGTATAATCTGCTATCCTGACTGCATAACACGATTGGAGGTTAATTATGAGCAAAACAGTAATTATCGGCGGAGTCGCCGGCGGTGCCAGCTGTGCCGCAAGACTCAGAAGACTGGATGAATCTGCAGATATCGTCCTGCTGGAAAAAGGGCCCTACATTTCATATGCGAACTGCGGTCTTCCATATCATGTCGGAGATGTCATCAAGTCCCGCAATGCTCTGCTCCTGCAGACACCTGAGGCTATGAATAAGAAATTCAGGATCGATGTCCGTGTGCAAAACGAAGTGCTTTCTATAAACAGGGATAAGAAGACAGTTTCTGTCAAACGGCTCGAAACAGGCGAAATTTACGAAGAAACTTACGACGTCCTCGTGCTTTCAACAGGTTCTTCTCCGCTTCGTCCGCCCATTCCCGGCATCAAATCCTCTAAAATCCAGACTCTGTGGACAGTACCGGATGCCGACCGGATCCGCTCCCTTATAAAAGAGAATCATATTAAAAGCGCCGCTGTCATCGGGGGCGGTTTTATCGGCCTTGAAATGTCCGAAAACCTTCACAGCGCCGGTCTTGAGGTTTCCCTGATTGAAGCTCTTGACCAGGTTATGGCTCCTCTGGACTTCGAAATGGCTCAGCTGCTGCATGAAAATATCCGCCAGAACGGTGTGAAGCTTTTCCTCAGTGATGCCGTAGCTTCCTTTAATGAAAATGAACGGCAGGTAACCGTAAACCTGAAAAGCGGAAAAACCGTAACCGCCGATCTGGTCATTCTGTCCATAGGCGTCCGTCCGAACAGTACTCTTGCAAAAGCTTCAGGCCTTGCTCTTGACGGACGGGGCGCTGTTATTGTTGACGATACTTTACGGACCACCGACCCTTCTATCTATGCGGTAGGCGATGTCATCGAGGTAGAAGATTTTATATCTAAGGAACGTACAGCAGTTCCGCTCGCCGGTCCGGCAAACAAACAGGGGAGGATTGCCGCAGACAATATCGCCGGCATAACCGACCGTTATACAGGAACGCAGGGCACGAGCGTGGCAAAGGTTTTTGATCTGACTGCAGCTTCTACAGGCGCAAGTGAAAAGACCCTGGTAAAGCGCGGAATGCGAAAAGGCCGCGACTATGAAAGCCTGATTATCACACAGAATTCACACGCCGGATATTATCCCGGCGCTGTTCCGCTTACGCTTAAGATGCTGTTCTCAAAAGACGGGAAAAAGATTTACGGAGCGCAGATTGTCGGACGTGAAGGCGTGGATAAACGAATCGATACCCTGGCGGTTTCCATTCGCCTGGGAGCCGGAGTGACAGATCTTAAGAATCTGGAACTGGCTTATGCACCGCCCTATTCTTCCGCAAAGGATCCCGTTAACATGGCAGGCTTTACAGCCGAAAATATCATGAACGGCCTGGCTTCATTTTCCGGCTGGGATGTCGAACGCAGGCATCCGGATGCGGTCCTTCTGGATGTCCGCGAAGATGCCGAGCTCATGGCCTTCACACTGCCGAATGCCGTCCATATTCCCCTCGGCGAACTGCGCGGCCGTCTAAACGAACTTGACCCTGAAAAAGAAATCATCACCTTCTGTGCCATCGGCGTACGTGCTTATAATGCAGCCCGCATCCTGATGCAGCATGGTTTTAAAAATGTAAAAATCTACCCGTCAGGAACACGCTTTTACCAGTCAACGCATCCGGACACTGAGATGTCCGGACCTATGCCCGCTGATAACGTTGCAGACAGCGGCGTGGCGGATACCGCAAATGCACCGGTTTCCTCTATGAGGATTGACTGCAGCGGCATGCAGTGCCCCGGCCCGATCATGAAGGTCTTTGAGACAATGAAAGGGCTGAAAGAAAACGAAGTGCTGGAAGTTTCCGCTTCGGATCCCGGATTCTCGCGGGATATTGCCGCCTGGTGCAGGAGAACCGGAAACACTCTTGTTTCAAATGTCCATCGGGGGAATGACTATATTGCCTGTGTAAAAAAAGGCAGTCCGGCTCCCGCCGTAATAAAAGAGACACCGCAGGGCAAAACCATCATTGTTTTTTCAGGCGACCTGGACAAGGTACTCGCCAGCTTTATTATCGCTAATGGAGCCGCTGCTATGGGACGCCCCGTCACAATGTTCTTTACTTTCTGGGGCCTGACCGCTCTTCGTAAAGAGAAAAAACAGCCTGTCAAAAAGACACGGATGGAAGCGATGTTCGGGGCCATGCTTCCGCGCGGTATCAGGGAGCTTAAACTTTCCAGAATGAACATGTGCGGAATAGGCACTTCCATGATGAAGAAAATCATGAACGACAAAAATGTTGATTCTCTGGAAACGATGATAAAAAAAGCCATGCATGCCGGCGTCAAAATTGTAGCCTGCACCATGAGCATGGATGTCATGGGAATAAAGAAAGAAGAGCTTATAGACGGGGTAGAACTCGGCGGAGTGGGAGCCTATCTCGGAGATGCAGAAGAATCCAATGTCAATCTGTTTATATAATAGTATGATGCAAGCTTCAAAAGGTACTTTTGACACCC
>DCDB01000069.1 GCA_002316215.1 Lachnospiraceae bacterium UBA1066
GTTCCTTCGCCGCCGCAGCCTGTTTCATGTTCCTTCGCCGCCGCAGCCTGCTTCAGGTTCCTTCGCCGCCGCAGCCTTCTTCAAATTTCTCCGCCGCTTCAGCCTTCTTCGTGCGGTTTTCCGCCCTGCAGGCAGACCCGCGTTGAGAAAACAGGTTCTTCATACCTGAATTCCGCGACGCCCGCATAAGAGGCGGCAATTCGGCTGATATTGCCAAGTCCGGAGCCTCCTTTTTCTTTCGTCGTAAGAAATGCCGATGCCGGCAGCCATCCGCTGTGATCCGCTGACTTTATCGGTGAAAATTTAATATTCCGGCAGGAATTTTCCATATAAATGGCCGTATTTCCGTGGACATCCACAATATTCAGACGGATAAAAGCGCCCTCCGGGCAGGAAAGGCAGCTTCGGATTGCATTTTCCAGCATATTGCCGAGGATCAGGGACAAATCTACGCGATCCGCTGCAAAACTGCGGCCAGGATCTGCGGAAATTTCAATATTGATGTGTTTCTCCGCTGCTTCCGCGTAGTAATACTGAAGAAGGGCATTCAGGATCCTGTCCCCGCAGAAATTATTCATTTCCAGCCGCGTGATCCGGCTTTCGCCGGCACCGGCCAGTTCCTTTGCTTCCTCTACCCTGCCTTCATCAAGAAGCGTCAGGATAGCCCGGTAAATATGCTTTGTATCGTGCCGGACACGTCTCGTATTCTCAATATTGGCCTGCAGCTCTTCATACCGCAGATCCTGGATTTCCAGAAGGCGGGCCGTCTCGTCCCGCTTCCTGAGCCTGATGCTCTCATAGAAAAGCAGCCAGTAGACAACGGAGTATATAACAAACAGGAAAAGGACATCCAGCATGTACAGCGGCACCATCTGCGCCCTAAGGGCGTCATTTGCCAGATAGATATCCGTCAGCGATACAGCTGCGATAAGAACAACCGTAAGAAGCGCCAGGATGATAAAATCCTTCTTCAGGTCCGTCTCCTGCATCATCAGAAAATACGGACGTACCGTGCGCTGCATCAAAAGCAGCATCGGCGGAAGAATGAGCGCTGTGAAAATGAAATAAAACAGAAGCGTCTGGTAATCGTAAACCCCGTATTCCGAAATTGAAAGCTTTGGAAAGAGCCGGATGTAAAGCAGCATATTAACGCAGACGTAAACCAGAAAAACGTACTCAACAGAGATACTGAAAGCAATCATTTTCCGGATAAGCGGTGCAGAAACCGACATCAGGATAAAAAGAGCGGCAGCAAGAACCACTGCGCCGAAATACAGATCCGCCGCCGATACGGAAGAAAGCCTGCCTCTGCTCATGGCAGACATAAAAAAGCCGAAGCCGGCGGAAAACAGCGCATTCAGCAGAATAAACCAGGAAAAAGTTTTGCGCCGGCCCCACCGGAACTCTTCTTTTGAAAACGCAGTTAAAGATAAAAGGACACAGGGTCCGATCTGCATAAAAAAGCCGCAGGCATGTCTTAAGATATAAGACAGCATACCGTCCCTTCTTTCAGAAGCACAGGCGTTTAACGCCCAGCCATTCCGCAGTTCCCGCCAGCGTCATACCGAAAAATACGATTTCTTTATCAAGGCTCAGATAATCGGTGATCGTTCCCGTAATCACGGTGCTTCCCGAAATAAGAAGCAGGTCCGCGCCGTCGATATCGGCTTCTTCCGGCTTTTTACGGTCGCTCACAGACATAACGGAAAGACCCTTCTTCGCAAGTCCGGCCTCAATGCCTTCCTTAGGGCCGACAAGAAGCACTTTCGGGCTGCCGTAATTATCACTGATATAAGAGGCGATATTTTCACCGCAGAATAAAGGCTCGCCGTCTTCGCAAAGGCTGTTCCGCACTGCGCAGCCGATATGGATCATAACCGCATTGACGGAAGCAATAAAACAAGCCCTGCCCTCTTCTGTCTCTCCCGGACGGCCTTCGCAGATTTCCTTCAGGGTTTTCGTGCCAGTCTCCCTGACGCACGTGCAGGCAAGACCCGCCGTTCCCTTAAAAACCGCCCGAAGAACGCCTTCCTTCAGAGGTGCAAAAGACACGGATTCCTCTTCTATTTCACTGTCCTTAAGGACGCGTTTGAATTTATCAACCAGAAAATCAAACAGTTCTTCAATTTCCATTCGCTGTCATCCTCGTCATTGACTAACTTTTTCTGCCGGCGGAAAACTCTCTTAACGCCTGTATTGTTCCGGGAAGAAAGTTTTTGACGCCTGCGTTATAACATGTTTTTAAATGCTCTCCTTTAAAAATACACATTTTAATGGTATGATGCAAGCGTTAGAAAGAATCTTTTATGAAAAGGCTGGAGCCATGTCAGAAACAAGCAGTATCTACGGCCGCCATCTTCCGGAGATGGAATCGGTAATGAACAGTATCCTGAACAGCATCGGCGTCCTGCGCAGGCGCATGGCCGAAAAAACGGACAGCGATCCGATTGACCACTGCCTGGCGCGCATCAAGACAGATGAAAGCATGCGTGCAAAATGCCGTCTGCACAATCTTCCCGAGACTGAGGAAAGCGCCTTAAATGAGATCCACGACGCGATCGGTATCCGGATTGTCTGCGCCTTTGTAAGCGACGTCTATACCATCCTGAATTACCTGAAAAGCCTTCCGGATATCAGCGTAGTTACGGAGAAAGATTATATCCGCCACGCCAAACCGAATGGCTACCGAAGCTATCATATGATTGTCCGTTTTAAAGAAAAATATTATGTCGAAATCCAGCTGCGCACAATTTCCATGGATACCTGGGCTGCGCTGGAGCATCAGCTGAAATATAAAAAGACCGTAAGCGGAAATGAAGACCTGATCACAAGCGAGCTTAAACGCTGTGCCGACGAGCTGGCATCCACGGATGTGTCGATGCAGACGATCCGCGATATGATTTACGAAGAAAGGGAGAACTGAATATGAAGCTTCTGCTGGCAGAAGATACCAAAGATCTCAACCGGGCCCTGACTGCCGTCCTGATGCATGAGAAATACCATGTTGATTCCGTATTCGACGGTCTGGCCGCACTGGAGCATCTGAAGAAAGACAGCTATGACGGCATCATCCTGGATATCATGATGCCGAAAATGAACGGCCTCGAAGTGCTGACTGCGCTTCGGGGTCTCAACATTATTACGCCGGTGCTGCTTCTGACAGCCAAGGCGGAAATCGACGACCGCGTGACCGGCCTCGATGCCGGAGCCGACGACTACCTGACGAAGCCGTTTGCCATGAAGGAACTTCTCGCGCGCGTCCGCTCCATGACACGCCGCAGAACCGTCTACAGCACAAAAGACCTTCATTTTTCAGATGTCACTTTAAGCGCTGATGAATTCGAGCTTTCTTCGGAGAATTCCGTCCGGCTCTCCATTAAGGAATTCGAGCTGATGCAGACTTTTATCCTGAATGCCGGAAAGCCGCTCGATACTGCCTTCCTTCTGGATCATCTCTGGGGAAGCGAAGCCGGCGCAAAAAGCGATACCGTCTGGCTTTACGTTTCATACCTGCGCGGCAAGCTCGAATCCATCGATTCAAAAGCCAGAATTACCGGAGACCGCGGCGGCAGCTTTATTCTGGAGAAATAAGCCATTATCCCGAAAGGATGGAGCGTTATCGTCAAATAAGCAGCTGTTACACGTAAGAAATAAGGTTCGGAGGAAGAATGAATTCAAATTCTATCAGGAAACTCAGAAAAAAGTTTATCCTGGTCGCGATGGTCTCAATCGCCCTCGTGATGTTTTTCATGTCTTCCTTTATCAACATCGCCAATGTCCTGACTTCCAACGCGGAAATCCACTCCGTCCTCGACTATCTCTGTAAAAATGACGGAGAGCTCCCGACCGTCGCCTTAAAGAGTTCGAATTCCGACAGCAGTTCAGACAGCACGGCGTCTTCTGACTCTACAGTCAATTCCGGAAGCACGGCGTCCTCTGACTCTATAAGTGATTCCGGAAGTACGGCATCCTCTGACTCTAAAAGCAGCTCCGGAAGTACTTCATCCTCTAATTCCAGGAGCAGTTCCGGAAGCACTTCATCCGCCGGTTCCAAGGGCAGTTCTTCGGAAAGCAATGCCTCTCCGCCGGAAACATCCGAAGATGACGGCCTTTCATTTTTCGGAGTCTTTAATTCAAATTTCTCGAGTAACGCCTACTCCCCGGAATTCAAATATTCGACGCGGTATTTCGCGGTACTCTTCGACTCCTCCGACAATGTTACGGAAGTGATCACCAGCCACATTGCCGCAGTCGATGACGATCAGGCGGAACAGTTTGCCCGCTATGCCATGAACCGCTTTTTCAAATTCGGAAGCTATGGGGTCTACTATTACGAAGTCCGCGAAGAAAGCGACGGTTCCACAATCGTCGTTTTCCTGAACTGCTCGACGCAGGTCAGCACGAATCTCCGAATTTTCTACATGACACTCATTATCTGCTTCGGCGGCCTGATTATCGTTTTCTGGCTGGTCTACATCCTTTCCAACCGTCTCATCCAGCCCGAAATTGAAAATGTGGAAAAGCAGAAGCAGTTCATTACGAACGCAAGCCATGAGCTCAAAACGCCCCTGGCCGTCATCCGGGCCAATACAGAAATTGAAGAAATGATGAACGGGGAAAATGAATGGTCGCAGTCGACGATGCGCCAGGTTGACCGCATGAACGGCCTGATCCAGAACCTTGTTATGATTTCCCGCTCGGATGAGCAGGCCGACAAAACGGTACTCACCGATACGGATATCACAAAAGCCGTCGGCGAAACAATCGATACCTTTGAATCCGTTGCCATCCAGGATAATAAAAAGCTGGTTCGGGATCTCGGCGCGGACATCCATATGTCAGCCGATGAGAGTTCGATCCGCCAGCTCACCTCCGTCCTTATCGACAATGCCATCAAATACTGCGACGATGAAGGCACAATCAGCGTGCAGCTCTCAAAGAAAAGCAAAACCGTCCGGCTGGTTATCTCGAATTCCTATAAAGACGGGGCTAATACAGATTATAATCGTTTCTTTGACCGTTTCTACCGGAAGGACGAAGCGCATAACGTCGACAAAGGCGGATATGGCATCGGTCTGTCCATCGCCGAAAACATCGTCCACCGCTATAAAGGAACCATTTCCGCCTCCTGGAAGGACGGAATCATTTCCTTCACCTGCCTGCTGTCCTGAATTTTCCGCAGCCGGCGCCGGAGCGCCAT
>DCDB01000039.1 GCA_002316215.1 Lachnospiraceae bacterium UBA1066
CTGAACGCGCCGCTGCCTGGCCTTTGCATGCATCACGCCTGTACGCGCCGCTGCCTGGCCCAAACATAACTTCCTGTCCGCATTTGCCGCTGTTTTGCCTGTATGAATCCCCGTCAGCCCGAAGGATGCCGGCTTTTAACCTCGTCCAGCGAAAGAAGAGCGGCTTTTGATGCCATGTCTGTCTCGCTTAGAAGAGACATGCTTTTAATCTCGGAGGCGTCATACGGCAGCGCATCGCTGAAATATTTCGTGTATTCCGCGAATTCGTCCGCACTCGTCAAGTTAAGGTACGGTACACGGACATCATAAAAATCCATTTTAGAGGTCCAATAGCGGTTTTTCAGGGTATTATACACCATGAGAAATGCAAAGAGGGCATCGCGGTATGTCCCGCCCGATGCACCGACGGCAGTGCCGGAAGTAAAGAGATCCCCCAGGTCGTCCGGAAAATCCGTTCCCGCAACAAAGACTTTTCCTGTCAGGCCGGCTTCTGCAACAGCTGCTGCCGCACCGTCAAACGGACTTCCGCCGCCTCCCGCCACAAGGATTCCGTCGAGTTTTTCATCGGCCGAGATCAGGGCTTTCGCCGCAGTCTTTCCTCCGTCGGAAGTCAGACCGGAATACTGCGGCTCCGAAAGAACCGCCTGATCCTCCGGATGTTCCGAATTCCAGGCTGCGATCTCACTCTTAATGCCTGCACAGCGGTCAAGAAATGCCTGATCGCCTTCCGCCCATCCGATGAGCCCGATGTCACGACAGCCCTTGTCGAGAAGCATTTTCACAACCTTTATGCCATTTGCGCTTTCATCTTCATGAACCGTTCCGATATAGTAAGCGGACTGCCGGGCCTGCTTATAGATTTCAGAACTGTTCTCCTGACTTATGCTGCGCATAAACTGTGCAGCATATACCTTATTTTCTTCACAGGTATTAATGACGGACGTCATTTCCGAATCCTGAGAATTACAGACGATAATTCCCTGACAGCCTTCAGTACAGAGATCCTTCACGGATGCCGCAACTTTCCCGGCTGTGAAACCATGCTCCGCGTATTTTACCTTTACCCCGACGGCCTCCGCCGCCGCATCCAGAATCTGTTTGCATTTTGAGCCCAAAGCATCCTCCGTGCTCCAGATCGATACGCCGATGGTGATGTCCTTATCCGAAAGAGCGGTCGCAGGTCCCTCCGTACCGTCCGAAGCGGTGGACTGCGTCTGCGAAGATCCGCAGGCTGCAAGAGACAGAACCGTCATTCCTGCAAGAAGCAGCGCCGTAATTTTCTTGAATCCAGTCAAAATATTCATCTCCTTTTATAGTCATAGTTATCTATAAAAATTCAGTTTTTATATAATCCAGACTTTCTGACGCTTTCGGCTTTTTAGACGCTTCCGGCTTCTCTGACGCTTCCGGCTTTTCTAATTCTTTCGGCTTTTTTAATAATCCTGCCCGTTATTTTGATTCCGGATTTTCCTTATCGCCGTATTTTTTTATGACAGCTCCCGTATCCGCTTTTCTCCGTAAATGCAGACGCCCTTCCGCACCAGGAAGAAAGCTGCGCACATAAGCGCCAGCATAAAAGCTGCCATGAGGTGGATGCCGGCATGCAAAAGGAGATGAACCATGAACCCGGCAAAAAGAATGACCGCTGTCAGAAGAAGCCCGACGAGTCCCCCTGCAAACTGATGGTACCCGCTGACGGCAGCATTTTCATTTTCCCAGATAAGCTTCGGAAAAGCCAGATCAAAAAAGATCTGTATGTATCCGATTGTCAGGACACCCGGAAATGCGATTGCCAGCGCATAGATATACACAAACGGAGGCATGCCGTTTGCGATACAGACCGCAGCCAGCCAAGAAGCGGCAATCAGGCCGGAAATACTCCCGAAAATGATTGTTCCGCGCACTTTTGCCCGAATCTGATCCGTGTAGGAAACCGGAATGGTCTTCATCACATAGAATTCCTTCCCCTCCCGCGAAATCGAAGAGGATGTCATGTAGTTACCGGCCGTCATTGCAAGCAGAATCCCGATGAAAATGAAGAGAACCGTTATAAAAGATCCCGGTTTCCCTGAATTTGCCGTAAAAAGATCCGTAAAACTGCCGCCGGACTCCCCCGGATCCCCGGAACCTCCGTTCATAAGCAAAGAGGCGATGATGGTCACCGGTAAAATGATGTCAAGAAGCATGCCATAAAGCAGCACGGTCGGAGCACGCTGGATTTTCTTCCTTTCAACAGCCGCGTAAGCCTTCAGCGGATGCACAGCTTCCATCCGCTTCTCCGCTTCCGTTTCGGTAAGTCTTCTGCCGGCATCCGAAGTCTCCGTCATCCCGATGGCTCCCTGGAAATACAGGACTTTCGCTGCCAGAAGGAAAATTGCCACAGCGGCAGAGACCGTCGCGAAGAAAATCAGAAGCTGCACAAAATCCGTCCCCAGCAATGCATTTTCCGCAAACTGTATATTCGGGAAAATGACAAGCAGCGCGCCGAGCTTTGAGGCCGCCGTCTGCATCGCAGCCAGATTCTGTGTATTTGACGACTGCTGCATGAAAATGATCACCAGCGACAGAACGATGGAAACGCTGAAGCAGATGACCGTGAGTGTATTTTTATTGCGTATCTTCTTAAAAAACTTCATGATGAGCATGGCCAGAATGCCGCCGTATACAAGAGGCGTGACCGGAAGTAAAAGAAGAACCAGCACCATGATGATCCAGTAAGGAACGCCGGCGCCGGCACCCAGGCCAAAACCGATGATCAGCGGCGCCGCCGAAAACGCGATATAAAGATATTCCTGCAGAAGACAGAGGGTAAACTTTGCCGCCACGATCACCGACGGCGTAAGCGGCAGCGCAAGAAGGTTCTGCAGATCCGAAGACGTATAAAAATAAACGATAACCGTTGTGAATCCCGAGACAAGGGTTGCAATAAGCCCGTAGGAAATGCCCATGCTGATGAGTGCGCCCTGCTGTCCGTCTTCCGCAAGAACCGCATACATCCCAGCTGCCGAAACCGCGATCCCGGAAATCATCGGCGCAAAAGCCGCAAGAATGATGAGATATGAAAAAACGCCGCCGAACTTTCCGTTTCCGACTTTCCGCCGGCTGTTATTATTCTGGTTTGAGCCGCAGATCATCAGTATCTTAAGCAGAGTAAAATAATTATTCATCTTTTGTCATGGCAAGGAAGATCTCTTCCAGGCTTTCCCCCTTATGCTCCTCTTCCAGGGCTTCCAGTGTGCCGTCATAAATTTTATTGCCATGATTAATCATGCAGATCTTGTCGCAGAGCTTCTCTGCCACTTCAAGGACATGCGTCGAGAAGACGACCGTCTTTCCCTTCGCCGCATGCTCATGCATCATTTCCTTTACCGTATAAGCAGCCTTCGGATCAAGGCCGGCCATCGGCTC
>DCDB01000135.1 GCA_002316215.1 Lachnospiraceae bacterium UBA1066
AATTCGTCAAATGTAGAAAAATAATCCCGCGGTGTTTCCGCCCGGCGTATTTTTTCAAAGGAACCGTCTTCCCGAAGAAGTACCTCCGCAGAACGAAGCTTTCCGTTATAGTTATAACCCATCGAAAAGCCGTGGGCACCGGTATCGTGGATATAAATCAGATCCCCGATATCAATCTTCGGCAGCATGCGGTCAATTGCGAACTTATCATTATTTTCACAAAGAGAACCTACAATATCATAAAGATTTGTCAGAGGAGCATGCTCTTTCCCCATAACCGTCACATGGTGGTAAGCGCCGTACATTGCCGGACGCATGAGGTTGCAGGCGCAGGCATCAACGCCGATATACTCTTTCATGATATGCTTTTCGTGGATAGCCTTGGTAACCAGGGCCCCGTAAGGACCTGTAATAAACCTGCCCATTTCCGTATAGATCGCCACATCCCCCATTCCTGCGGGCACGAGCGTCTCCTCATAAGCCTTGCGGACACCTTCGCCGATTTTAAGAATATCATTTTTCTGGTCTCCGGGTTTATACGGTATTCCGACGCCTCCCGAAAGGTTGATAAACTTAATATGGCAGCCTGTTTCTTTCTGGACTTCAACGGCCAGTTCAAAGAGCAGCTTTGCAAGCATCGGATAATAGCTGTTCGTCACCGCATTGCTCACAAGAAAGCTGTGAATGCCGAAATCTTCAACCCCGTTATTCTTCAGGATCTTGAAAGCATCAAAAAGCTGCGAGGTCGTCATGCCGTATTTTGCATCCCCGGGCGTATCCATAATGCCGTTGCTGACCTTGAAAATTCCGCCCGGATTATATCTGCAGCACATGGTTTTCGGAAATGAGCCAACGGCTTTTGCATAACTGTCGATCATGGTAAAATCATCAAGGTTTACAATGGCATTCATATCATTAGCATAAACATACTCTTCCGCCGGCGTGTCATTTGACGAAAACATCGTCATTTCGCCGCTGTTGCCGATGGCTTTCGAAAGCATCAGCTCTGTCAGGGACGAGCAGTCGCAGCCGCAGCCTTCTTCCTTCAGTATGGAGAGAATGACAGGATTGGGCTCAGCCTTGACGGCAAAATACTCCCGGAAACCCTTATTCCAGGAAAAGGCCTTATAGACCTCACGGATATTTTCCCGGAGTCCTTTCTCATCATAGATATGAAAAGGCGTGGGAATTTCTTTGACAATTTCTTCCAGCTTCTCTTTTGTAACAAAAGGTGTTTTTTCCATTATTTTGCCTCGATAACATAAAGCATGTTAGTCACGTGGCCGACTCCCTCAACACAGTTCGTAACAGGATCTCCGGCCGTAACAACCACCAGGTCTTTTTTCTTCACATTTCCGGTCTTACGGCAGGCTGCAATCGAATGTGAAACAATATCCGCGGAATTGCTCTGCGGCACGCCCTTAATGGGCGTAATCCCCCAGTAAACCATCATCCGTCTCATCGCCCATTCGTTCGGGCTTACAGCATAAATCGGCGTTTTGGGCCTGAAATTTGAAATAAGCCGGGCTGTCTGTCCGGAATCGGTCGGCACAATGATGGCATCGGCCTTTACATTTCTCGCCGTCCGAACGGCTGCAATGCAGACTGCACTGGAGATTCCGCTTGATTCAGCCATTTTTCTGTGCTGTATAAAGCGCTGCTCGTCGACATACTGTTCCGTCGTTTCCGCAATCTCGGCCATCATCTTTACGGCGTCGACCGGATATTTTCCGATGGCGGTTTCTCCTGAAAGCATAATGGCATCTGTTCCGTCATAAATCGCATTGGCAACGTCCGTTACCTCTGCCCTCGTCGGACGGGGATTGCGGATCATAGAATCCAGCATCTGGGTAGCTGTTATGACGGGCTTATAAGCAATATTGCATTTTTCGATGATCATTTTCTGCGCATGCGGAACATCGTAATTCGGTATTTCAACCCCGAGATCGCCGCGCGCAACCATAATGCCGTCCGAAGCCTCGATGATTTCGTCGATATTCTCAAGCGCTTCTGCACATTCTATCTTGGAAAATACCGGGATGGAGCAGCTGTGCTTCTTTAAAAGCTGCTTGATTTCACGTACGCCGGCCGCGTTGCGGATAAAAGACGCCGCAATTATGTCAAATCCCTGTCCGATTCCCCATACGATATCTTCTTTGTCCGTTTTCGTAATTGCCGGAAGCTTAGTCTTAACACCCGGAAGGTTGCAGCTCTTCTGTTCTCCCAGTTCGCCGCCGTTTTCAATCATGCAATGGATGTCGGTTTTTTCAATGGAGGTGACCTTGAGCCCTAGAAGTCCGTCATCGATCAGTATGCTGTCTCCCGGCTTGACGTCTTTATAAAGCTGCTTATAGGTAATCGAGACACAGGAGGCATCCCCCTGAACGGCTTTCGTCGTAAGCACGATTTCTTTTCCGGCTTCAAGAGTGACATTCTTGCCGTCTTTCAGCCTTCCGGTCCGGATTTCCGGACCTTTGGTGTCAAGAAGCATGGCAATCGGCTTTCCCGTCTCCTGACGCACTTTGCGGAGAGTATTTATACGTACCAGCTGCTCTTCATGTGTACCGTGAGAAAAATTAAAACGGGCGACATCCATTCCTGCCGCAGCAAGCGCGCGCATTAATTCAATTTCATTTTCCTGGGGACCCATCGTGCAGACTATCTTTGTTCTTTTCATTTTCTCTTCTCCTCCAAAGGCAGCTGAATCAGTCAAAAACAAGTTGGTTATTAGTTTAATGCCCTACTTAATATGCGTATGCGTATAAAGATGATCCATGCAGTACTCGTGATTTCCGCTGCACTTTGAACAATAACGGAATTCCAGCTCAGGATTTGAGATATCTGTTCTTCCGCAAATCTCACAGCGATGCCTCGGCGCCGGGCCCCGGACCACGTGTCCGGAAGAGCCTTCTCCGGAAGCTGTACTGCGCTGCGCCTTTTCCATAGCCTGCCGGAACTCCCTGCGCCTCTTCTGCTCCTGCGGCGAAAAGCGATGAAAAGAACGCGTCGACAGGAAGAAAATGACGAAATTCAGAAGAGAGGCAATCATGGCGATAATCATAACCCAGTAGATGACCTGGCCTCCGGCTATAAGCCGGATATACTGCGTCATATCATAGACGATGAAAGCCGCATAGACGATTCCCAGCCACTTCACCTTAATCGGGATCACAAAATACAGCATCACGCGGGCATCCGGGAAAGTCGCGGCAAAAGCCAGGAAAATTGACGTCGTTATATAGTAGGTACTGAAAGCGTAACCAATGCTTACAGGCCCGCCCAGGATAGCTGAAAAAACGAAATAACAAATGAAAGCAGCAATCAGGGTAATCAGCATACCGCCGAAGATATAAACATTGTAGCGGAAATCTCCCCAGGCTTTCTCCAGAGAATTGCCGATAGACAGGTAAAAGAAAAGCATGACGATCGTAAAAAAGCCGCCTAAAAGATCCGTACTCATGCTGTTCGGCGGAATGATAATCCAGGTAATGATTCTCCAGACCTGTCCTTTAAGAATATAAGCCGGCTCCAGCATCATATAGTCTGCAGCATTGGGATTGATCATCTGCAGAACGTACCCGATCACGTAGCAGGCAATCATAATCATCGTTAGATGCGGAACGGCATATTTTCCAAACTTCCGTTCCATTTTATTCAGGAAATTATTCATTCTCATCCTTTCAGTAAATATAAACATAGTTATTATATGAAATCCCGCGGGGTAAGTCAATCAAAAAGGATGGGACGGTTTACAAAAAGAGAGAAAATCCGTATAATACTGGTGCACGCAAAAGGACTATCCGGTATTTT
>DCDB01000134.1:0-8455 GCA_002316215.1 Lachnospiraceae bacterium UBA1066
GGAAAATAAGAGAAATCTCATATTGCATAAATAAAGGGCTGCCGCACTCACGAATATTCTGCCCCAAGTGGTTTTCACTTTTCAGTGTACTGTCTGGGGGCAGCATATCAGATATCAATCCCGAGAGCGTCAGCTCTTTTTGTATTACAGAGACAATTTGTTTTTCCTGTATTCGGCAGGGCTTGTTCCCGTGTATTTCCTGAATTTTTTATGAAAATAGTCAACGGTTCCGAAACCTGTCATCTGGGCAATTTCATAAATTTTCCACCGGTCTTCGGAAAGAAGCTTTTTTGCATTTTCTATCCGCACTTCATCAAGAAAGACATTAAAGGTTTTTCCGGTCACCTTGTAGAATAATTTTCCCAGATAGGAACTGTTATAACCGAAAAGTTCTGCAATCACAGCGAGCTTCAGGCTCTCCTGATAATTCCGTTCTATATAATCCAGAATTCCGTCAATGATGCTTTCGCGGCTCGGTGAGCCGATGGCGTCAAAGCATCTTTCCAGCTGAATTGTGAAAAAGTCCATGATCTCATATAAATAATTGCTTTCCTCAACGATGTGGATCATATCTTTGTCTTCCGCGAAGGGAAGCTTGGCGTCTCTGTAGGCATGTGTGATGAGTGATTTTGTAATGGCCATGATATTCGAAAGATAATGGCGCAGAACAGGAACCTCCTCGTCGGAATAATAAAGGTCCTTTTTTAATTCTTCGAGGGAAGAGGATATGATTCGCCTGTTTCCTGTCTGGAGACAGCCTGCAATTTTTTCAGAAAAAAGATTCTCGTCCGTGTGAAAATGCGTAAGGTGCTCCGGCAGGTCGTTATAGGAAAGCACATGCTGGTTATAACGGCAGAAAAACCTTCTTTTCATGAGGGCTGCGGCATCTTCATGCGAAAGATGTATGCTTTCAATGCTGCTGACGGGCTTTCCGTAGACAAGGAAAAGGGAATCCAGGGGAGAACCCTTCTGGGGCATACTGATGTAGTGCTCCAGAAGTTCCTGAAAACGTGAAATGGCGAAATCGCCCTTCAAAAGGATGATATTTTCTTTGTCATTCTTTATGAAATCCAGAGAATTATGGTTATGATTGGCAAGACGCAGAATTTCGGCAAAATTCCAGACATCATCAGGGTACCCCTCTTTATAATTCGTATAGAGAATCACCTGGAAGACGGAAGCATCCAGCATGAGTTCCTTTGCGTCCGGAAGCGGCGCGTCAGGCTGACCCATGATGATTTCCCTTAAAATGGAATCGCGGGCGCGATCCTTATAATGCGTGAGGACAGCTGTCTTGGCCTGCTCGGCTTCCGCATCTGCTTTTGCCGAAAGAACTGCCTTTTTCAGATCGTCTTCATCAATTGGTTTTGTAAGATAATTAGTCACGCCGTAATGGATTGCCTCCTGGGCGTAGGCAAAATCGGAATATCCGCTCAGAATTATGAAGCGTCCGTGAAAATTATTTTCGCGGGCTCTTTTTATAACTTCCAGACCGGAGATGCGCGGCATGCGGATGTCAATCAGGACGACATCCGGCTCGAAGCGCAGAATCTTTTCCAGTGTATCTTCGCCGTTTTTTCCCTCGCCGCATATTGTAAATCCAAGGGCCTGCCAGTCCAGAAGGCAGCGGATTCCCTCCCGGACGTCCATTTCGTCATCTGCTATGAAGAGTTTCATATCCAGTATCTCCTCCTTCTGTCTTTACAGGGCTTTTTCTTGCCGGTACCGTCAGGGTGACACATGTTCCTAATCCTTTTTTACTGCTGACGGAAATCCCGTAGGCTTTGCCGTAATAAAGCTGTATGCGTTTGTATATATTGGAAAGACCGATGCTCTTAGCCGAATCTTCAGGATGGTGGAAGATGTTATTTTGCATGGTCTCAAGTTCTGCTTTTGACATTCCGCAGCCGTTATCAAAAACCTTGATGCGGAGAGTTTCATTTTCCATACTGACATGGAGGATGATCCTGCCGTTCTCTTCGACATCCTCAAGACCGTGGAGGATGGCATTTTCCACGATCGGCTGCAGTAGAAGGGGCATCAACAGCCAGGCACCGGTATCGAGGCCGGCCTGAACTTTCAGCGAGTAATTGACGCGGTCGTGGAAACGCAGACGCTGTATGGCAAGATAGGTTTCGATATAGTCCAGTTCGCCTTTTAAGGTGGAGGTGGCATTGGCAGTGTTCTGGAGCACGTAGCGCATGGACTTCCCGAGAAGCTTAATGGCATCCGCAACCTCCCGGTTTCCCGCAACGATTGCGCGCATGCGGATGGTTTCGAGTGTGTTAAAGAGGAAATGCGGGTTGATCTGGCTTGAAAGCATTTTAAATTCCATTTTCTGCTGCTGGTTCTCAAGTTCCTTAGTTTTCAGCTGCGCCTGATAAATAGAGGCTTCTTTCATGACTATGCTCTGGATCATGGCGTTCAGGTCTTCGAAGGCTTCCGAAATTTCGTCTTTACCGCTGAAAGAGTCTGTGACTTTGTAGTTGCCCATTCTTGCACTGTGCATGGATTCCCGGAGAGCGACGACACGCTTGCTGAAATGGCGCGACATAAAGTAAATGAAGAGAAAACTGGCGCACATGATCGCGGCAAGGCCAAGAAGATAGAGGACGGTCAGGCGGTCTATATAGGAGAACCCGTTAAAATCAAAAGAGGCCATGTGAAAAATATCATCGGTATAGGTCGGGTTGAAGGATGAGACGCATCCGATAGCCGGTGTTCCGTCGATTATTGCAGTACCGCTAAAGCTGCTTCCCGAAGCGGATGAAAGGAGAGGGAGTGTATCGCCGGTTATCTTCTTGCTGCTGTAGAACAGTTCGTCACTGTTCAGCCAGAGAAAAGTAGAAAGGCCGCTTCCTTCAATCCTGTTCTTGAGGTTATTGGTACTGACGGATAGTTTAAGAATGGCATAGCTTGAAATATCCGGCAGGAAGATCCTGGTATGCAGGCACAGTACCTGCGTCTCATTATTAAAATCGTCGCTGTAGTCTTCCTGAAGCCAGAACGGAGTCACGGAAGCGGAAGCTTTCAGATACCAGGCAGTTTCTTTTAGAGTGTCACTGACCGGATGAATATACCGTCCTTCCGGGAGGGATGTATTCAGCGTGTAGACAGCCACATCCTTAATGGCCGCATCCTGAGCCAGCAGCTCGTTAAAGCCGCTGTAGTTATCCATTTCTTCTGAAGCCTGTGCGCTGGAAGCATAATTTTTTTCGAGGATACGTATCAGATCCTGATCCGAGGAGAGCATGTCGGAGCGATTATAGACATCCGACGTAAGATCCAGCATCAGGGATTTAACCCTGGCATTGTCCGAAGAGGCAAGATCCTGGTAGTGGCTGATCAGCTGCGTACGCGTGCTGACCATGATGTAGAGGCCGACGGCGATTCCCGGAATCAGGATGGCAACAAGAAATATAAGCAGCAGCTGCTGCTGTACATGCATGCCTGCTATTTTATTGCGCAGTTTTCCGGGCAGAGCGGGCCTTCCTTTCTTTTTGACACCGTATGAAATCTTATGGATTTAATTACATATTATGCGGTTTTCCGGATTCCTGCAGCGGTGAAGCAATTCGAAGCCTCATAGGCGTTAAAAGTATTTTCTGACACCTGTGATGTTTGAATTGTATCATCTCAACTCTTGCAGGTATAAAAATTCGCTTCCGGTAACTACTTCATATTATACGTGATTTGAAATAAAAGAAAAATGTTCTTTTGTAAATTAAAAGCGGATAAAATCAGATGCTTTTTACATGAAAAATCAGAGGAGGGAAAATTTTTGCACCCAATGATATCTCCTTTTTGCTGTTTCTACTTTCCGGCAGCATTTTTATAATGTGCTTAACAGGATAGGAACGGCCGGACATCATAGAAACGGGCCGGAATAAACAAACAGTATTAATTGAGAAAGGGAGGGATGAAGTTGAGTTCCAAAGAGAAAAAAGCAGGAATGATTTCACATGTCGTAAGAGCAGGCGCCATAGCCATGGTCGTACTCTTATTTATACCCGGATTAAATCCTGCGAGAATTACAAAAATGATTGGCGATGAGGCGTCGCTGCTGACATCCGGGTTCTTTTACGGCACGCTGACATCGGGGATGGGAAGAGCTTTTACAAAGGGGTGGATTAATGAATCTTCAATGATCCTTTTATTCATTTCCTGCCTGATCTGCTGCCTGGGTGTTATTACAGCTGCAGTCGGGGCATGCCTTACACTGGGAAATTTAAAATGCCACAGGTTCGCCAATCTTCTTGCTATGATCGGATCGGGTGTTGCGGCATTATCCATGACCGGTGTCTATATTGCTTATACACAGGTTGCGGCAACCTCGAAGCCGAAGAAAGTGGAGCCGGTTTTCCCGGCAGGCATCTATGCAGTCGTCATCATTGCACTGATTGTTTTTGCGGTTGCCCTGATTTCAAATCTTGTGCTGCCGAAAGCTTCAAAAGAGATGAAGATGAAAATGGAGTCGCCGTACAAGCTGTTCCTGATGCTCCTTCCGTTTTTACTTCTGGCTTTTGTCTTTTCTTACCTGCCGCTTTGGGGATGGAGATATGCCTTCTTCGATTATAAAGCAGGTGACACGCTTTCAATGAGTAATTTCGTCGGCTTCAAATGGTTCACTTATCTGTTCCAGAACACGGCAACTGCAAAAGATATTGTCATGGTCTTAAGGAATACGCTGATCATGAGCGGACTTGGAATCGCAACCTCATGGCTTCCGGTCGCCTTCGCTATCTTCCTTAATGAAATTAAAAACGTAAAATTCAGGCGTGTCGTACAGACACTTACGACGATCCCGAACTTCATTTCCTGGGTTCTCGTCTATGCAGTCGCTTTTTCCATCTTTTCGACAGACGGATTTATTTCAAGTATCATGGTCAATTCCGGAGCCTGGAGCCAGGGCGTCAATATGCTGATGGGAAATTCAAATACCTGGCTTAAGATGCTGGCCTGGGGCCTTTGGAAAGGACTTGGCTGGAGCGCTATCATTTATATCGCAGCAATTTCCGGTATCGATAAGGGCCTTTATGAGGCGGCCAAAGTGGACGGAGCCGGACGTTTCCAGAGAATGTGGCACATCACGGTGCCGAGCCTGATCCCGACATACTGCGTGCTTCTCCTTATGTCTGTAGCCAATATCCTGAGCAACGGCATGGATCAGTACCTGGTCTTTAAGAACGCGACAAATGCCAGCACGATTACAGTCCTTGACCTCTACGTTTACAACTTAGGTATAGTCGGCGGTTCCATTCCGCTTTCCACTGTGGTCAGTATGGTGAAGTCCATCGTCAGTGTCATTCTCTTGTTCGTCGCAAATACGATTTCGAAAGTCATCCGCGGCGAATCCATTGTCTGATAAAGGAGATAGTAAATGAAAACAGCACAGGAAAAGCTCGATGAACGAGCTGAAAGGCAGTACAGGAGAACACATAAGGAAAAGTTCGTCCTGAAGCCCCGGGATATTGTATTTTCAATTTTCAATTATTTATTTTTCATTCTATTTACGATTGCATGCTTCTTTCCGTTTTATTACTTATTCATCAATACCATCAGTGACAATTCGCTGGTACAGAAAGGGCTGATCAATTTTTATCCGGTAGGTATTCATTTTGATAACTATGCAGCCCTTCGGAGTGTCAACGATTTGTTCCAGTCCTTCCTGGTTTCGATCAGCAGGACGGTCATCGGAACAGCCCTAATGGTTCTGGCATCAGCCTTCGTCGGATATCTTGTGACGAAGCCGGAAATGTGGGGACGCAAAATCTGGTACCGCCTGCTGGTCATAACGATGTACTTCAATGCCGGCATGATTCCCTGGTACATGAATATGTCCATGCTGGGTCTGACCAATAACTACATGGCCTACATCATCCCCGGAATCGTCGCACCTTACAACATCATTCTGGTCAAGACTTACATTGAATCCATTCCGCAGGAACTGGAGGAATCGGCGGAGATCGACGGAGCTTCCTATATGACAATTTTCCGTAAAATCATATGGCCGCTCTGCAAGCCGATTCTTGCGACAATAGCGATTTTCGGAGCCGTCGGAAACTGGAACTCCTTCCAGGATTCCCTGATCCTCATGCAGTCTTCGCCGAACCTCTTTACGCTGCAGCACAGATTGTATATTTACCTGAACCAGGCGAGCAACCTTTCGTCTTTGATGAGCAGTTCGAGTAATGTAAATACTTCCGTCATCCAGTCAATGCTGAACGGGAAAGTTATTAAATATACGATTTCCATGGTTACGGTACTGCCGATCCTGATCGTTTATCCGTTTATGCAGAGATATTTTGAAAGCGGCATCATGCTCGGTGCGGTTAAGGGTTAAGGAAGCAGCAGGGAATCATGTGAATTGTCTGCGACTTCCGCGCTAAGAGCGCCTAAGCGCTGCTCGCATGATTTCTGCTGCCGGGGTACAGTGGCGGAAAACGTTTTACAAACCGTGAAAAGATATAAAGCAAAAAAGAGATAAGGCAAAGAAAAACGTCAGGATACAGATAAGTTAAAACATGGAATGAATAGAGCAACAAATGGTTTAAAGAAGCATATAAAAAGAAAGGTTAAAAATTAAGGAGGAAAGAAATGAAGAAAAAGGTAGTGGCAATTCTGCTTTCCGCAGCGATGGCGCTTTCGCTTGCAGCCTGCGGCAGCACAGCTTCAACGGCATCTGTTGCAACAGACAGTGCGGAGGATGATTCAGAGGAATCCACGGCAGCTTCGGGAAGTACAGCATCCGGGACGGCAGGAAATTCGACGGACGGATATGAAGCGGATGATCTTTCCGATATTATTCCGAAAGATACGGTAACGCTGGATGTCTACGATCAGCTGGCTAATTACTCCGGCGAGCAGATCGGCTGGTTTGCAAAGGTCATTAAAGACAAGTTCAATGTCAAACTGAACATTATTCCCGAAGCAAGCGGAACCTATGATACACGAATGGAGTCCGGCAATCTGGGCGACATCATTGTATGGGGCGATGATTCGGATCAGTATCAGCAGGCGGTGCAGAAGAACTTGCTTTATGACTGGGACGAAGAAAATCTGGTATCGGATTATGGCCCTTACATCTCGAAAAATATGAAGTATGCTCTCGAAAAAAATAAAAAGATTTCCGGCGGCAAATGCTACGGCTTCGGTCATGACGTCGGTGTCAGCATCGATGACCGCCAGAGCTTTATGTACGAATGGGATCTCCGTTATGACCTCTACAAGCAGATCGGTTCACCGGAAATCAAGAACCTTGACGATATGGTGGATGTACTGGCAAAGATGAAGGAAGCCTGCCCGACCGATGACAATGGAAACCCGACATACGGCGTGTCGCTCTTTAAGGATTGGGACGGCAACATGGTTATGTTCGTGAAATCGACAGCTTCCGCATATTACGGCTACGATGAATTTGGCTTCGGGCTGTATGATCCGGAAAAACAGGTTTATCATGATGCGCTTGAAGAAAACGGGCCGTATCTTACCTGCCTGAAGTTTTATAACGAATTGTATCAGAAGGGTCTTCTGGATCCGGATTCCCAGACACAGGGCAATGACGGAACAACGGCTGATTATCAGAACGGTACTGCATTCCTCAATATTTTCAAGTTCCTGGGCTCGGATCTTTACAATACGGACGCTCATCTTTCCGCAGGCAAGGCTATGGAGCCGGTAGAGCCGACAGAAGCGACCCCGATCTGCTATGGCCAGAATGTTTTCGGAAACAACCGTGTCTGGTCCATAGGCGCCAATACGGAAAATCCGGAACTCTGCATGGCCATCATCAACTGGCTCAGCACACCGGAAGGCTGCCTCACTTATCAGTACGGGCCGGAAGGAACGAACTGGACGGTGGATGCAGACGGAAATCCTTCACTTACAGATGAGGGCAAGAAATGCAAAGCGGATATGTCTACACCTATGAGCGGTGATTATGCTTCAACAGGAACCTTTAAAGACGGCATGTTCTACATTAACAACACGACCTGGAATATTGACGCAAAGGATCTGGATTCCAAAGAGGGAGACACTTATAACTATATCAACTGGCCGAGCTATACATCCTCAAGCGATACTTCGGACATTGTAAAAGACTGGCAGACCTGGTCCGGTGCGAAGACAGCAGATGCCTATATGGCAGGCAATCCGTTTAAGCTGGCTATCGGGTCGGAATACTCGGCATCAACTAAGTCTGACGAACTTGCGGCAAAATGGCAGCAGGTTGCGACATGCATCAAAGATAATTCCTGGAGCGCTATCTATGCATCCAGTGACGATGAATTCAACAGTATCGTCGCTACGATGACGCAGCAGGCTAAGGAATACGGCTATGACGATTGTGTCGCTTTCCAGAAGAATGAAGCAACGCTTCGCGCAGCAGCAGAAAATGAAGCCCGTGCAACAGCTTCAGGCAGCACGGAGACATCGGGAAGCACAGCTTCCACAGGAA
>DCDB01000134.1:8582-8735 GCA_002316215.1 Lachnospiraceae bacterium UBA1066
CTTCCACAGGAAGCACAGCTTCTGCATCTTAAAAGTATCATGAGGTAACGGGCTGTCCGCGGTTTTCAAAGCGGTTCGTGATTCAGTCTTATCAACGAAAACTGCGGACAATCCGTAATCGGGTTTATTGTAAATAACCTATCTATTGAAAAT
>DCDB01000134.1:8874-13782 GCA_002316215.1 Lachnospiraceae bacterium UBA1066
AAATAACCTATCTATTGAAAATGCCCTATTTATTGTAAACAGGAGGCGTCATGAAAAGCTTTTTCAGCACCGACAGCGGTTTATATCGTTTCATTTCCAAACTTTCGCAGGTCTTTTTCCTGAATGTACTTTGGCTTCTCTTTTCACTTCCGATTGTCACGATCGGAGCTTCAACAGCTGCTGCCTGCTACGTCGCGCTTCGGATGACGGATAATGAAGAGGGCTACATTTTCCGTGATTTCAAGAAAGGCTTTAAAGACAACTGGAAGCAGGGAACAGTTCTTTTCCTGGTGTCAGCTGTGGCTGCCTATGCACTTTATCTTGATTTCCAGTTCTTTCATGCAACGGACAGCATCGTATTTTTGATTATCGGAATTATATCCGTATTCATTTGCGCCGATGCGCTGATCTTTTCTTTCCCGCTGATTGCGCGCTATAAGAATACGGTTCCACATACATTGCAGAATTCCTTTGAGATTTCCACGCGAAATCCCGGCTGGACAATCCTGATTATTTTACTTGCCGCTTTTGAGATCGTTTTATTCAATTGGAATACAACGATGGTATTTTTCGGAATATGCTTCGGTCCGATGATTGTCATTTATACCGTCTGCGGTATCAGCAAAAGAATTTTCCAGAAAATTGAAATTGACCAGGGGCTGAAATGAAGAATAATGATGAAGTCCGCGATATCGTGGACAAACTGACGCTTGATGAAAAAATTGGGATGATCCACGGAGCGGCATTTTTCCGTACGGAAGGAGTCGCAAGACTCGGAATCCCGCCGCTTGTTATGTCGGACGGAACGATGGGCGTCCGGCAGGAATTTAAACCCGGAACCTGGAAACCGGCAAAGCATTCGGAGGATGCGGCAACCTATCTTCCCTGCGGCAGTGCTCTTGCATCAACATGGAACCGCAGCCTGGCCTTTAAGGCGGGAAGCGTACTCGGAGAAGAGGCGCGCGGACGGGGAAAAGATATTATTCTTTCTCCCGGGATTAATATCAAAAGAAGCCCGCTGTGCGGCAGGAACTTTGAATATCTGAGTGAAGACCCGTATCTTACAGGTGAAATCGCAGCTCCTTACATCCGCGGAATACAGGAATGGGACGTGGCCGCCTGCGTTAAGCATTTTGCGGCAAACAATCAGGAAACGGAACGGCTGTGGGTGGATGTCCGCGTTGATGAAAAGGTGCTGCGGGAAATTTATCTCCCTGCATTTTACGATGCCGTTAAGAAAGGCGGCGCTGCCTGCGTCATGGCTGCCTACAACCGTCTATACGGACGGCACTGCAGTATGAATCATTATCTTCTCAACGATATCTTAAGGGAAGAATGGGGCTTCGGAGGGCTGGTCATTTCCGACTGGGGAGGTGTACATGATACTGTCAAGACAGCCGAAGGCGAGCTGGATATTGAAATGTCCGTTACCAATGACTTCGATAATTACTTTTTTGCGGATCAGCTGAAGATTGCCGTACGCGAAGGAAAGGTTTCGGAGAAAGCCATTGACAGTAAGGTCGGACGGATCCTTGCCCTTATGATGCAGCTCCATATGCTGGGCGGACAGCGGAAAAAAGGGTGTTACAATACGCAGGAGCATCGTGAAACGGCGCTTGCGATTGCCAGGGAATCCGTCGTTCTTCTGAAAAATGAAAACAGCCGGCTGCCTCTTCATCCTGAAAAAATACACAGGCTTCTTCTTATTGGTGAAAATGCCGATCTGAAACATGCGGACGGAGGCGGCAGTGCGGAAATAAAAGCGCTTTATGAAATCACGCCATGGATGGGAATCAGCAGTCTTCTCGGCGGGAATACGGAGATAACCTATGCACAAGGATATTTCCGCGAAGTTAAAAAGAGCGACAGCGATGCCGACTGGCAGGAAAAAAGCCTTGAAAATGGAGGCGGACGTGTAAGCCGTGGTGAAAAAGAATCCAAAATCATGGAAAGAAAGCGGGAAAAGCTTCGCAGGGAGGCCATTGCACAGGCTAAAGATGCAGATGCAGTGATATTTGTGGGCGGTCTTAACCACGACATTGACAGCGAAGGAAAAGACCGCCAGGATATGAGACTTCCATACGCACAGGAGGAACTGATCCGGGAGCTTTTGGAGGCGCGTCCTGATACCGTGCTGGTATTTATCGCAGGCAGTCCCGTGGAAATGAACAGCTTTATCCAAAAGGCGGATGCGATCGTCTGGAGTTATTATAATGGCATGGAAGGCGGAACGGCTCTGGCTGAAGTACTTTTCGGAAAGACGAATCCATCGGGGAAGCTGGCTGAGACCTTCTTTAAACATCTTTCGGACTGTCCGGCACATGCTTTGGGAGAATTTCCAGGCGGAACTGCTGTAGAGTACAAAGAGGGCCGGCATGTCGGATACCGTTTCAGCGAACGTTTTGATGTTGCGCCTGCTTTCTCCTTCGGGAGCGGCTTATCTTATACTTCTTTCTCAATTGAGGATGCCTTATATAATCCTTCGGCCGGTACTGTCAGGTGTACGGTCAGGAATACGGGCTTATCAGGGGGAAAGGAAACCGTGCAGGTCTACCGGAGAATCCGTGATGAGGGAGGGTTCTGCAGAGAACTTGCAGGTTTTGAGAAGGTTGAGGTTCCTGCGGGAGAGAACAGGGCAGTTAAGATTGTACTCAGAGAAATTGAAGAAGAAGATCAGGAACTTTACATCGGTGATTCGCTGCTGACATCCGTGAAGATCTGAGCCTCAGGTAAAAAAGCTTCTGAAATGTCAATGCGCGGAAGAAAAGCCGGATGCCGCTTGAATGCTAAATGTGTTATAGTAAAATAAGGGTGCGCGTGATTCTTTATGCGCCTTAAGGAATTCAGAAAAAATCAGTAAGGTATTACAAAAACATAGGCTAATGTGCCGGCAGTGAGGAATAAAGACGATGTATCGGAAAATACGGAGGATGGTATGATATTCAGTCAGGATGGGCAGAGGCTGGTCTGCAGAAAAGGATATGAAACGGTATGGATTGAACCGTGGGGGAAGAATTCGGTAAGAGTGCGTGCGACGGTGTACCCAAAGATAAATGAAAACGACTGGGCGCTTACAGAAAATCCGGAGAAAGTTCCGGGAGCGGAGACGGCAGTCGATGGAAATAGGGCGATTCTGCATAACGGAAAGTTAAGCGTAGAGGTAAATGAAGCCGGAATCCTTACATTTTACAGAAAGGGAGAAAAAATCCTGCGTGAATATTTCCGGAATTATGACGGAACAATCAGCCGGGAGAGCCGCTGCCTTAAGATCGTCGCCCGCACCTGGAAGCCGATTATAGGCGGGGATTATAAGCTGACGGTGCGTTTTGAGGGGAATAACGGCGAAAAAATCTACGGCATGGGACAGTATCAGCAGGAATATCTTGATCTAAAGGGATGCGTTCTTGAACTTGCCCAGCGTAATTCACAGATTTCCATACCCTTTGCTATTTCAAATCTGGGTTATGGCTTTTTATGGAACAATCCGGCAGTGGGAAAGGCCTCCTTTGGAAAGAATTACACGGAATGGCAGGCTGAAGATACAAAGCAGATGGATTACTGGGTGACTGTCGGTGAGACGCCGGCGGATATTGTCGGAAATTACTCCGATGCTACCGGTCATGCGCCGGAGTTTCCTCAAGGCCTTCTCGGAATGTGGCAATGCAAGCTGCGTTACCGTACACAGGAAGAGGTTCTGGAAGTCGCCCGAAAATACAAAAAACTTGGAATTCCCATCGACGTTATCGTCATAGATTTCTTTCATTGGGTGCGTCAGGGAGATTGGGCATTTGACCCGGTCTACTGGCCGGATCCAAAAGCTATGTGTGATGAATTGCATGCTATGGGAACCAAGGTTGTCGTTTCGGTCTGGCCGTCCGTCGACAGGAAGAGCGTTCATTTCAATGAAATGATGGAAAGAGGCTTGCTGATCCGTACGGAGCGGGGGTCTATCCAGACCTATGATTTTAGCGGCGACTGTCTGGAAATTGACGTTACGAATCCGGAGGCGCGCGAATATATTTGGAAAATCTGCAAAGAAAATTATGCGGATCTCGGAATCGATATGTTCTGGCTTGATAATGCTGAGCCGGATTATGCCGTGTATGATTATGATAATTACAGATATTATCTTGGCCCGGCTCTCGAAGTAAGCAATCTTTATCCGGAAAAATATGCTCAGGCTTTTTATGAAGGACAGAAAGCCGCAGGCAAAGACAGGATATTGAGCCTTGTCCGCAGCGCCTGGGCGGGCAGCCAGAAGTACGGTGAGCTTGTGTGGTCAGGTGACGTACCGAGTACATTTGAAGCTTTAAGGGATCAGGTTTCTGCAGGGCTTAATATGGGACTTAGCGGGATCCCCTGGTGGACGACGGATATCGGCGGCTTTATGGGAGGGGACGGAAGTAATCCTGAATTTGTACAGCTGCTTCTTCGCTGGTTTGAATTTGCCGTCATGACTCCTGTCTTAAGGATGCACGGTGACCGTGATCCTCATAATATCCCGCCTCTTTCTGATCAGGATTTCGGCGGCGGCTATCTTTACACCGGCCAGCCGAATGAAATCTGGTCCTATGGGGAAAAAGCCATGGACATCATGAAGATGCAGCTTAGTAAAAGGCTTAATCTTGCGCCTTATATTGAAAAGCTGATGGCGGAAGCCCACGAATCCGGTGCGCCGCTTCTTCGGACGATGTTTTATGAATTCCCCGAGGATCCAAAATGCTGGGAACTTGATGATCAGTACATGTTCGGCCCGGATTTCCTGACAGCGCCTGTTCTTTCGGCGGATAAATTTGAAAGAGCTGTTTACCTTCCGGCCGGAATGTGGGAGAATGTAGATACGAAGGAAGTTTTCGAAGGAGGGCAGACGATTATCTGTCCGGCACCGCTTGAATACATCCCGGTTTT
>DCDB01000146.1 GCA_002316215.1 Lachnospiraceae bacterium UBA1066
AGTGATGTCTCTCCCTCTTCCGGAGAGAACTCCGCATCCGGTTCAGGAGAAAATGCCTCCTCTGCGGGAGCATCCTCTCAGGAAACTGCGCAAAATACCAGTTCGGCTTCTCAGCCGCTTCTGCTGATCACCCGTTCCGATTTAAAAAATCCTGTTTCTTCCGGAGAAACACTGGATCTTTCACTTAACTTTAAAAATATGGGCAGCACAAAAATGATTTCTCCGGCCGCCTATATTACCTCTTCCGATGCACTGACCGTACTCACAAAATCCTCCGCTTTCCTGCTTCCCGATCTTGCCCCGGGAGAAAGTACGGACATTTCCCTGAAAATAAAGGCCGCAAAAGAAATAACCTCGGCAAGTCAGGCTATTAATATCGAGACAAAATTCAACTATCAGAGCGGCGATTCGCTCACTGCAGCCGATGTCACCGACCATATCGGCGTCCCGGCCAATACGTCGGCAGCCGCTTCACAGATGGACCCCTCCATTCCGAATGTCATTGTCAGCAGTTACACTTATGACGGCAGTTCCGTTGCGGCAGGGAATAAGTTCAGGCTGAATTTTACATTTACCAATACCGGAAGCCTGAAAATCGAAAATATCGTCGCCACGGCGGACGGCGGAGAAAATTTCGCTATGGACGGTACGACAAATTCCTTCTTCTATTCTTCTCTGGAAGCCGGTGCCTCGCAGTCACAGGAGATTCCCATGCAGGCCCTCTCCACAGCCAAGACAGGCGCGCAGCCTGTCGGGCTTACCTTTAAATATGAATTTACCGACGGGCAAAAGCGTTCCACGAATACCGCCGATATAAAGATTTCAGTCCCGGTCGTACAGCCGGATCGTTTCCAGCTTATCTCCCCTGCAGTTCCGTCCTCTTCCAATGTAGATGAAGAGCTTGCCCTGACGCTGGCCTACGTCAACAAAGGGAAGGGCGATATTTCCAATGTGGAAGCTTCTGTTGACGGTAATGATATCGAAACGCCCGCAAAGACACAGTATATAGGAAATGTAACCGCCGGCACGAGCGGAAATATCGGTTTTGCCATCACGCCGAAAAAAGAAGGCGACATAAATCTCACGCTGAAGGTCACCTATGAAGATGCCAACCAGCAGGTTCAGACCAAAGAATTTCCGATCACCCTGCATGCCGTACCTGCAGAAATAACGGATATAGCTATGACCGATACCAGTGAAAAAGATACCGGAGCCTCCTTTCCGTGGGGATATGCCATCGCCGGCGTCATCGCCGCCGTGTGCGCCGCGGTTTTCATTTTCATAAAAAAGCGTAAGAAAAAAGCGTCGGATACTCTGCCGGCAGCCGACGGCTGGGACGACTGGGATGTTCCGGAAGCTTCAGAAAAACCCCAGGGAACCGAAGTGCCTTCCGCAGACGAAAGCAGCATTTCCCATGACCCGGAAGGGAGCGGAAAATGAAAAGACAGGATATTTTCCACATGTGCCTGCAGAACCTCATGCGTCGAAAGTCCCGCACCTTTCTGACAGTTCTCGGCGTCGTGATCGGCTGCTGTTCGATTGTCATCATGATTTCCCTGGGCATCGGCATGAAAGAATCCCAGGAAAAAATGCTTTCCCAGATGGGAGATCTTACAATCATAACCGTAACGGCTCCGCAGGGCGGCCACGGAAAAGTAAAACTTGATGACACCCTGGTAAAGAAAATTAAAAATATGAATGGCGTCGAAGCAGTGACGCCGAAAATAAGCCTGGACGGGTACAATCTGCGCCTCATAACAGGAACAGGAAAGCGCTACACCGCCGACTGGACTTCTGTCGTCGGCCTGGATCTTGGTGAAATGGTAAAAACCGGCTATAGTTTCACGGAAGGAAGCCTGCCGAAAAATAAGGGAGACGTGGCTGTCGGCCAGTATATTGCCTATGATTTCAAAGACACACTGCGTCCGGACGGTTCGAATACAATCGACCGCTATGCTGGCGGAGTCGATGAAAACGGAAACGCTGCGGATATTCCGGCGCCTTATTTTAACGCTTTGAAAGAAGACCTGACGCTGGAAATTGATAACGGTACCTCGAAGTTCACCGTAAAGCTTCATCCGACCGGATTGCTCAAAGAAGATTATGCAAAGGGCCAGGAGACCTCCGACGGAATCGTTATGAGCCTCACGGATTTGAGAGACCTTCTCGATAAAGCGCAGGGCAGCCAGAAAAAGACAGTTCCCTACAGTTCGATTATCGTAAAGGCCGCAGATCTGTCAAAAGTAGAAGAACTTGAAGGGAGCATTAAGGAACTTGGCTGCAGCACGGAGTCCATGGAAAGCATCCGTAAGCCTATGGAAAAGGAAGCCCGTCAGAAACAGCTCATGCTCGGCGGGCTGGGAGCGATTTCCCTTTTCGTTGCCGCTCTGGGGATAACCAATACAATGATCATGTCCATTTCCGAACGCATACGTGAAATCGGCATTATGAAAGCGCTTGGCTGCTATGTGCGGGATATCCGGACAATTTTTCTCGCCGAGGCAGGCTGCATCGGCCTGATCGGCGGCATCGCAGGCTGCGTCCTCAGCTTTCTCATTTCTATTGTCATCAATCTGGTTTCACTCGGCTCCCTGTCCCTTGCGAACCTCGCAGCTGCCGCTGTCGGCGGTTCCGATATCACCCGCGTTTCGGTTATTCCCCTGTGGCTCATGGTTTTTGCTGTCCTTTTTTCCGTCTGTATCGGGCTTGGATCCGGCTATTATCCCGCCAGACGCGCCATGCGTGTTTCGGCGCTCGAAGCTATTAAGAGCAGCGAATAAAACCGGTTCCATGGAAAATAAAAAAATTATTTCTTTTTTTATTTTCTACTTGAAAAATATTTTCACCTATGCTATTATGAGTTTACAAGACAGGGAGGTAAAAAAAGAATGAAAAATCTCGAGTGTTTCAAAGGAATCATCCCGGCATTCTACGCCTGCTACGATAAAGACGGCCAGGTTGATGCGGAAGCCGTGAAAGCCCTCACCGCTTACTATATTAAAAAAGGCGTCAAGGGCATTTATGTCGGAGGATCTTCCGGAGAATGCATCTATCAGACCGTGGATGACCGAAAGAAAACCCTCGAAGCCGTGATGGAAACGGCAAAAGGAAAACTCACCGTCATCGCCCATGTGGCCTGCAACAATACGGCCGAAAGCAAAGAACTTGCAGCCCATGCGGAAAAATACGGCGTCGATGCCATCGCTTCTATACCTCCGATTTACTTTCATTTACCGGAATACAGCATCGCGGAATACTGGAACGACATTTCAGGCGCCGCGCCCAATACGCCTTTTATCATCTACAATATCCCGCAGCTTGCCGGCACGGCGCTGACAGC
>DCDB01000141.1 GCA_002316215.1 Lachnospiraceae bacterium UBA1066
CGAAAACCCTGCGGATATTGAATATCGCAAGATGGATTGCCCTGACGGCTGCTCTTTTTTTTACGTTCTATTGGATTCTGCATCTGCTCGGGTTCATTTTGCCGGGGAATATCGATGCAGTCACGAAAATTGAGTCATATGCATATCTTTCCGGAGATCTTCTTCTGATGATGTTTTTATGGATTGCATTTCTCGGAAGAGGCTACTGCTACTATTGCCCTCTCGGGACGGTTTTAAGTCTGCTTTCCAGAATTGCAGGCCAGAAAATCACGACAGATAACACAAAATGCATAAGCTGTAAAAAATGCGATAAGATCTGTCCGATGGCGATTGAGATCAGTGAGAAGGCTGCGCGCGGAATATCGGTGAACAGTATAAGGTGCGTAGGGTGCGGACACTGTGTTGATGAATGTCCGACACAAAATCTCCGGTATTCGACCGGATTTCTGGACAGGATTGCAAAGAACTGACCGGCAGCGGAAGTAGAACTCCTGAGCATGAGGGGGAATTTGTTCATGAGCGGAAAGGAAAAAATGCACGTAACGGAAAAAGAAGATTGGGCCGCGATCGGAGAAATGATACCGGGGCATGCGGGAATTTACAGGATCAATAAAAATGTAATGGAGACCTTGTATTTTTCCGAGGGGATACCCGGAACCCTTGCGCTGAGCAGAACGGAATATCTGGCGCTGACAAAGGATGATGCCCTGGAAGCGGTCTGTGTTCCGGACCGGCGGGCAGTTATTGAGAGCATAAGAAAATGTATTGCAGAGCGTGCGCCGACCGGTGTGTATTACCGTGTACATCACAAAGAACACGGCATCAACTGGGTCCATGCACAGGAAAAAGTCTGTGGGGAGGCGGATGGCTGTCCTGTGATTTCTGTCGCCTATACAAACGCCTCTTCTGAGGCGGATATGTATCATAAAATCGTTGAGCGCACGAAACAGCAGGTCTATGTCGTCGACTGCAGCACCATGGAAGTGCTTTATGCCAATCCGGCAGCCTTAAAGAATAAGAGTTTGGAAAATGGAATATCTGTCGGAATGCCCTGTTATGCACTGCTGCACGGCAAATCATCTGCCTGCAGCGGCTGCTTCATGAGAAAGTTGAAGTACGGAGAGGAACTGGAACTTACCCGCCGGAACGAGGGAAACGGAAGATGGGAATACCTGACAGGAGAATTTATTACATGGTGCGGACATGAGGCTTTTATTCAGTATATCGAAGATATCACGTCACAGGTAAAAGAGAAAGAACGCTATACGATTGCCAGAAGACAGATGGAACTGGCGCATCAGGATACCATTTCTTCAACCAAACTGAACCTGACGCGGGACTGGTGCGGAGAGGGGGGCAGCAGTCCGGATTCCGCTTTAAAATTGAAGAAACCCGGAAATGTCGACGGTTACATTCAGGAATTCTGCAGGCAGATTGCGGATGATTCGATCCGGACGGAGGTAATAAGAAAATTCAAAAGGACAGAACTGCTGAAGCGATTCTATGAGGGGATAACACGGGATTGTTTCAGGTATCCGGTCATTAAAGGCAACAGCCGCCTTCACTGGTGTGAAGGTCAGATTTATATGCTGCAGAATCCTGAGAACGGTGACGTCGAGGCCTATACTTACGCTGTTGACATCGATGAGAAGAAGAGCAGGGAAGAAATTGCAAAAGCTATTTTGAAACATGCCTATGGCTTTATTATTCTGCTGGACATGGATTCCGGACAGATTATTTTCGGCGGTGAGACTGCGGAAAATTCAAATGAAAAATACAGAAATAACGATTATACGGAGGCTATGAGGACAGCACTTGTCAAAATGATGCCCGGGGAGAATCTTGAGGAAGCAGTACGCCTTCACAGTATTGAAAATATCCGTGAACAGCTTGCGAAGAACAAAGATTTTCAACTGTCGCTGGAGACAAAGGACGGAAAAAGGTATCATTGGACAATCAGCTATGCCGATAATACTCATCATACGGTCGTTATCCTGAGAGCGGATATCACGGAAGCCATGCGTCAGGAGAAAGAGCAGGCCGAACGATTAAGGCATGCGATGCATGAAGCGGAACGCGCCAATAGCATGAAGACGGAATTCCTCACCAACGTTACCCATGACATGCGCACGCCTCTTAATGCAGTACTTGGTTATGCGGATCTTGCGCAGATGACGGATAATCCTGTGGTGATCAGGGATTACCTGTCCAAAATTAAGCGGGCAGGCGATATCATGCTGACGCTCGTCAACGATACGCTGAATCTTTCTAAGATTGAAAGCGGAGCTATCGTGCTAAAGCCTGCGCCGATCGGCTGCGGGGAAGTGATCGGACGCGTGCTGAACGCGCTTCGCCCGGAAATGGAGAAAAAGTATATTCATTTTACGCTGGATAACAGCCGGGCTGTTATGGCGACCGTCAATATCGATACTTCCCGTGTTGAGGAAATCTTTATCAATCTTTTATCCAATGCAGTGAAATTTACTCCGGAAGGCGGAAATGTCGCATTTATCGTCGAGTGCCTGAAACTGGAACCTGCCTGTGTTCATGACAGGATTATCGTACGGGACAGCGGATGCGGCATCAGTCCGGAGTTCCTGCAGAAGCTTTTCGAGCCGTTTTCCCAGGAACGCACAAAGGAAAATGCGGACATCGGGGGTTCCGGCCTCGGATTGTCCATTGTAAAGCGCCTGGTGGATATCATGGGCGGAACCATCGATGTAAAAAGCAGGCCGGGAGAAGGGACGGAAGTTACAGTCTGTCTTGACCTTGAACGCGTGGATGAAAAGATCGTACCGGAAAAAACCGTTGAGGAGAGGAAGGAATCGCTCAGCGGGAAACGGGTACTGATGTGCGAAGATAATTTTATGAACAGAGAGATTGCCGAAAAGCTTCTGGCGTTCAGGGGCATGACCGTGGAGTGTGCCGAAAACGGGAAAGCCGGATTTGAGATGTTCCGTAATTCGGAGCCCGGCTATTACGATCTCATTCTGATGGACCATAGGATGCCCGTTATGGACGGTTTTGAAGCGACGCGCCGGATCCGGGCACTGGAACGCACGGATGCGGCTTCTGTCCCGATCTTTGCCATGTCGGCAGATGCCTTTGCAAATGAAATACAGCGCTGCAAAGAGGCCGGAATGAACGGCCATATTGCCAAGCCGATCGATCCGGAGACCATGTATCGCAAGATTGCGGATTCTTTTTCGGAGAAGTCAAAAGGCTGCAAGTTTTGTAAGTGACAGGCTGCGGCTGGTGTGATAAATTGAAAACGGGTTTTTATCAGCTGAAAGGACGTGAAAAGATGAGAAAATGTGCTAAAAGACTTCTGAGTGTTCTGCTGGTGGCGTTACTCCTCATAATGAGTGTTTCATCGGGGCCTCTGCCTGCTGAGGTTTTTGCTTCTCCGGCTACGCAGTCAGGCAGTATTTATGTGGTCAGCGCAGAAGATACGGCGGATACGGTTGCCGCTGTTATTAACGGAACGGCGCATAATTCTCTGGATGCGGCATATGACGGTATCAGGTTTACAGAACCCGCGACTTATAATATGGCGTCCGGCCTTGATCCGGGACGCAGTTTTTCAATTGAGACAGACGCTGCCGTGACATTTGGCGGAAACGGTTTCTTATTTACGGAGGCAGATAATGATACGACGCTTTCCTTTTCAGGATCAGCCCCTTTAACGATTTCAAATGTCGATTACGCTATTTGCGCCGCTGTTCAGGGCGGGTCTTCCGATATCACTGCGAAAAGAAGTAACGCCGCGATTGAGCTTGACGGTGCAGCTCTTAACATCACTGACGTATCGGAATGCGGTATCCTGACCGGCGGAGATATTACGCTCGTGGAAAATGCAACTCTTGACGTCACTTACGCATCGGAATGCGGTATCATGACCGGCGGAAATATTACGATCGCGGGAGGCTCACACGTCAGCACCTCTCACGTATCGGAATGCGGTATCATGACCGGCGGAGATATTACGCTCGTGGGAAGCGGATCAACCCTCGATATTTCAGGCACTGAAAAATACGGTCTCAGGCTTGCTTCAGCAGCAGTAAACGTTGATGTGCAGGAGGGCGCCGTACTCACCATAAAAGATGCTTCCGGGTACGGGATCGGGGCAGACTATACCAACTCGTACGTTTCTGTTTTCAGGGGTGGAAAGTGCGTTGTTTCAACAACCGGGGCGAGCGGCATCCGAAACGGCACTGTCGATGTGTCAGGCGGCGGCATCCTCGAAGTCAGTGCGCCGAAAGGCGCCGCTCTGGACGGCGTTTCCCTTAATGCAGGGGGAACCTCATTAATCACAGCCGATGGCGGCACAAGCGATACAAGCGGGGGAACTTCTGTCATTACGGGAGGATCGGTACTCCTGCGTTCTGCAGAGAGCGTCGTGGACGGCCAGCTTGTGAGTGCCGCGGGCGGCGGCAAGGTTGATCCTGTACCTGTAAATAATGCCGGCGAAAGCCTGACACGTTTTGATCTTTCAGGTCATGCGGGCGCTCAAATCTCTGTCGCGGGCGGTAATGCGACACCGGGCTATACCTATGAAATCGGGTCGGATCACGACGGAACTGCTTATGTATGGGCTCCGGCGGTGCACATCCGGTTTTACGGCTCACAGGCCGACTGTCCGCCTTCGGCCGCAGATGAGGGCACGGCCGGTCTTCTGGCGACGGATTTTACTATCCGCGGCGATACCATCGTTTCAGTGGGCGGCAGCGCCCCGGAGGCGCCGGATATTGCAGGTCAGGTATTTATCGGCTGGATCAATAAGGCAACAGGAAAGATTGCGGATCTGTCGAAGGATACGTTTTCTTCAGATGCTGATCTCTATCCGTGTTACGCTGCAAAAGAGAAACTCTCCCTTCCTATCGATCTTTACGTCGATGACGGTACGGGATCTTCCACGATTAATTTTGTCAATGGACCCAGGTACGCATCCGTGGAAAAGGCTGTAGCATATGAGACGGCGTTTGACTTCAGCGCTCTTAAAGCCAGGGCGGAAAGCTTCGGCGATACCGGAACCTGTCTGACGGGATCGTTCACATTTACGATGGCCGGAAGCGCCGGGGTTGTGCCTGCAGAAGGTTTTGTATATAGCTCTGATATAGCTGATTACTTTGCGGGTGGCGGTATAGAGCTGTTTGATTTAATTTCGCCACCTTCCTATGATCCTTCAACGAATACAACAACTTTTCAGCTCAAGGTAAGAGACGCTTATGCATCCGGGTCTTATACAGGGACGGATATTGCCGATTGTCTCAGAGACGGATTTACATACGTAGTCCGGGGGTACAATTTTGCCACTGCGTCCGCTCTTGAAGCGGATGGCTATGCCCGCATGAAGAACAAGCTTTCGGGAACACTTACTATCTGGAACAGGGACGCTGCAGACGGCAATTCCTATCAGCTGGCCGGGGTGCAGGCAGAGCCTGATTCTGCGGCGCCTGTTAAGGCCGACCCGACCCTGGGAACGTACGGCACGGATGATCCTGCGGAAACGGTTTCTGCGACGATTCTCAACCGCACGCCTGTTACGCTTGACACTTCCCTGACGGCAATTCTGAATGCAGCCGTCACAGGTACGGGATTTACCCCTGCAACGTTTGAGTTTTCAATAACGCCCGGAGCAGCTAAATATGCGGATGGCGGCGATGGGACGTCTCCTGTCCCTTCAGGCCTTAAGGGTACGGCTGCATTTGCGAAGGCGGGAACCCAGACGGTAAGCTTCGGCTCTGTCACCTTTGACCAGCCGGGCACTTATATTTACAAAATCCGGCAGAATACGGCTTCGGGCTCGGGCTGGACGTGTGACACCTCCGAGAAGTCCGTAACCGTGACAGTGACCGACAGCGGTAAAGGAAAGCTTGCTGCCGCAGTCACGGAAGCACCGACAATCGCCGATTCCTATGCGGCTTCTCCGGATACGTCCTCCACGACGAGCTCAACGGGTACGTCTTCCACGACGAGCTCGACGGATACGTCTTCCACGACGAGCTCAACGGATACGTCTTCCACGACGAGTTCGACGGATACGTCCTCTACGACGAGTTCAACGGATACGTCTTCCACGACGGGTTCAACGGATACGTCTTCCACAACGAGCTCGACGGATACGTCTTCCACGACGAGTTCGACGGCTGTGTCTTCCACGACGAGCTCGTCAAAGTCTGCTTCGTCAAATGTTTCGAATTCGTCTGCATCGACAGGCTCATCGAAGGCATCTTATTCGGCTCGATCGTCCGTATCAGCCGGTACGTCAAAATCGTCTGTTTCGACGAGTGCGCAGAAATCAGCCTCTTCATCAGGTACAACGGCAGTGACGGCGAAGTCCGATACGGCCGGACCTGATACGGGAGACAGTTCTGCTGCAGCGTTTTGTATTTATCTGCTGCTGATCGCTGCATCCTGCACGACAGTCATCCTTGTCCTGAACAGGAAACGCAGTGCAGAGGATCATAAAGACTAAAAAGAACAGCAAAGAAATATTTTGCGAAAGCTGCAGCAGGGCTGTAAGAAAGAAGGAAAATAAGTGTTTACGGATGAATACGGACGTACTTGGCAAAAGGGCAACCTGCATATGCACACCTCACTTTCGGACGGGAGGCTGTCTCCGGAGAATGCAATCCGGATTTACCGGGAGGCGGGATATGATTTCATTTCCCTGACGGATCATTGGAAATGCGGCAGGACGGAGCTTTTAAAGAAGGATTTCCTGCTGCTTTCAGGCTGTGAATATGATTCCGGAAATGATGTCCGGCAGGGTATCTACCATATTGTCGGCATCGGGATGGAGACGGAACCGAAGCTTAGGACTTTTCACGATGCCTCGCCGCAGGAAATCATTGAAGAAATCCATAAGGCCGGAGGAATCGCAATTCTTGCGCATCCTGCGTGGTCGATGAATCAGGCATGTATGGCTTCGGGCTTTCACGGATTTGACGGCTGCGAGATTTACAATACGGTTTCGGGGGCACCCTGGAACTGCCGTCCGTATTCAGGCAGCTTTCTTGACGATATGGCAAACAGGAACATTTTCCTGCCGGTCATGGCAGCGGATGATGCGCACTTTTACAGCGGCGATGAGACGAGGTCTTTTCTGTTTGTCCAGTCCGATGATTTAAGCCGGGACGGCGTGATGACGGCAATCCGGAACGGAGATTTTATCGCAAGCCAGGGCCCGTTTTTTACGGTACGGAAAGAGGAAAATGAAATTATCGTCCGGACGACGCCGGTGGATGAGGCGGTATTTTTTACGGATTCGATTTATGAACCGGATCGCGTGACGCGGGGAAAACATCTTTGCGAAGCACATTTTCAAATTAAGGACTACGACCACTGGGTGCGTGTTGAACTGAAAGACGCGAAAGGACGGATGGCCTGGTCAAAGTTTATTGCGGTGTAAAGCGGTTTGTTTCGGACATCAGGTCTTAAAAAATCATCCCCTGCCGGCAGCCTGCTCTGATGGATATTTTGAAAAAATAGTATCTGACAGAGACATTAGTGCATTGTGATTTGCCAAATATGAATCTATAATGATATCAAGAACAACGTTCACGTTAAGGGAAAAATCCCTGGAGAAAATCCTTAATTCGTGAAGATAGCAAGAAATGCAAAAACGGCTGTAGAAGAGCGGATGCAGGAGCGTGGATATCATATGAGATATAATAGATTGGCATTTAAGATTATTGTAGTTTTTACCTCAGCTTTGATCGTTGTATTGTATGTGTTAAACGCCTATACGACGTATCAGCAGCTGCGACAGGCGGATTATGAAGGCAGCCGCGCCGCAATAGAAACATCCGTTGAGAATACCATTAAACTCATTGATGATGAGAAAAAGATATATGCGGACAGTGATGGGAATACGGATGATGATAAAGTGCAGACGGCCGTATACATGATACTTATGAATCAGACAGTAAGCTCCAACCAGTACGTGTGGATCAATGAGGTCAGAAATTATGACGGCGGGGATAACTATGCCGTCATTTTCCTGCATCAGAACACAAGAAATAAAGTCGGGACTTTCCTGAGTACGGATATCGAAGATGCTGCAGGTAATAAGCCGTATAAATCCGAGCTTGAGGGAATTGTAAAGAACGGGGACATCTGGCAGACGTATTTTTATAAGAACTACCTTAATGACAAGGTCGAAAAAAAACTAAGCTATGCAAAATTATATAAGTCTTATAACTGGATTGTTGCCTCGGGTATCCCGGAGAGCGACATGTACAGGAGTTCAAATGCCTATTACGCTAAGCAGGCGTCGGCCATGCCGTTTGTTATCCTGATTGTGGCTGCGCTTGCAGCGTTTCTGCTAATTTCTGAAGGCTACAGGGAAAAGTATCATACTGAGAAAGCACTGAGCGAAAAAGCGAAGGCGGTATCGGATACGAAATCCCGTTTCCTTGCAAATATGTCCCATGAGATGCGGACCCCGCTTAACGGGATTATCGGTTTTACTTATCTCTTAAAAAATTGCGGTAATGATCCGAACAGCATGATGAGTTATGCTGATAAGATTGACCAGAGCTCGCGTATCCTTTTGAGCATCATTAATGATGTTCTGGATATTTCTGCCATTGAATCGGGCAAGATGAAAATTGCCGGCAGAAAATTCAGCATCAAGGAATGCATTTATTCTGTGACGAACTTGTTTTATCAGCAATGCAAGGACAAAAATATAAAATACGAGTCGAATGTAACGGATCTCGAATATGAAGATCTTGTCGGAGATAATTATCGTATCCGTCAGATTCTGCTGAACCTGCTTTCAAATGCAGTAAAATTTACGGATGACGGGGGAAGGATTGAAACAGCTGTAAGGGAAGAAGATACCGGATCCGATAAAATCCTGCTGCATATCAGAGTCAGTGACACTGGATGCGGCATGAGTGAAGATATGCAGAAACGGCTGTATGGGGAATTCGAGCAGGAAAGCGAAGAAACTGTCCGAAAGCACGGCGGAAGCGGGCTCGGCATGTCCATCGTTAAGAATCTGGTAAAGCTGATGCAGGGAGATATTTATCTGAAAAGCAGGCTGGGGGAGGGTACGACATTTGAAGTGGTGCTGCCACTCGGGGTGGTAAAGCCCGAAGCGATTAAAGTCCTGCCTGATATGAGCAGCCTGGATATACTGGTTGTGGACGACAGCAGGGAGTCCTGTGAATACATCTGTTCCATAGCACATAAATGGGGCGTGAAGTGTGAATATACGATAGATCCTGCCGAAGCGCTTAAGAAGGCGGAGAAGCGCATTAAGGATGAAAATGAGTACAATTTATTCATTTTAGATATGAAAATGCCGAAAATGGACGGTATTGAATTGTCCGGGCGTCTGCATGAAATCATAAATGATGAGGCGATTATCATGATGCTTTCCGGATATGATTTTGACGAATACCGGCAGGTTGCGGCAGGTGCCGGAGTACAGGGCTTTCTTCAAAAACCGGTTTTTCCTTCGGAGCTGTTTGATGCGATTATCAGCTGCAGGAAATGTGAAGGAGTGGAGATAAAGACTGACAGTGCAGTCAGCAGAGATGTAATTAAGGATGTCAGGATTCTTCTTGCGGAGGATAACAGCATCAATCAACAGCTTGCCGAGACAATATTGGAACATTTCGGTGCAAAGGTGAGTGTTGCCGGCAATGGACAGGAAGCCGTTGATATGGTCAGGGACGGGAAGGAGCAGTTTGACATTATCCTGATGGATATCCGGATGCCGGTGAAAGACGGATATGAGGCGGCCCGGGAAATCAGGGCGCTTGGAACTGAGTACGCAGATAAAATCCCGATTATTGCGCTTACCGCAAATGACTTCCAGACAGATATTGACAAATCTTATGCAGCGGGAATGAACGGCCATCTGGGTAAACCAATTGAACCTGAACGCCTGGTCGGAATTATCCGCGCCAATGTCTCATGGGATAAACGCAAATAGGCAGATTATGGATTTAATGAAATTAACCGATTATGGATTTAATGCAAATTAACCGATTGAGGATTTAATGCAAATAAACAGATTGACAAACTGCGTATGAATGAGTATGATGAAAACATATCAATAAAATTTGATTTGAGGTGAAGCAATGGAATCTTCCTATGAGAGGGATGCGAAGGTATTTAAGGCGCTGTGCGATCCGCGGAGACTGGCGATTCTGGAACGTCTGCGCAGCGGAGAAAAATGTGTATGCATGCTGCAGGAGGACATGGACATCGGCCAGTCCGGTCTTTCCTATCACATGAAGATTCTCTGCGACTCCGGAATTGTGGAAAGCAGACAGGAGGGAAAATGGACGCATTACCGCCTGTCGGAGACCGGACGTGAGTCCGCGGTCGCGTTGCTTCGTCAGCTGACAACGCCGGATACTTCTCCGAAGTCCGGCTGCTGCGGGTGACAGCCTGATCAGGTATTGAAGTTCAATCTTTCCGGGAGGTAAAAGAGTCACAGATTGCAGTCGGTCTGCAGGCAATAAAAATAGTTACAGGCGATAAGCCATCTGAAACGGATGGCTTTTATTTCGGGAAAAGCATCAAGAAATGTTGATTTGACGGACCCGGCAGCTTGGACGGGGTTTATGAGTTCAACAGATTTTACAGATCGGAGAGTTTTTTATGGGCGTATGGGATTTTATACAAAATCAGATTTTGGGCATGAAATGGCTGAATGCAGTGATTGGCGCGCTGCTTTCTGCGCTTGGGCTGGACCTTTCCTCACGGTGGGGAGGAAGTATACAGTTTTTCCTGTATGATGTGATTAAAATTACGATTTTGCTCTGCCTGCTTATTTTCATTATCAGTTATATCCAGAGCTACTTTCCGCCGGAGCGGAGCAAGAAAATTCTCGGACGTTTTCACGGGCTCGGAGCGAATTCCATAGCAGCTCTTTTGGGAACGGTGACGCCGTTCTGCTCCTGTTCCTCAATTCCGCTGTTTATAGGATTTACCAGCGCGGGCCTGCCGGTGGGCGTGACATTTTCCTTCCTGATTTCCTCCCCTATGGTGGATCTCGGAAGCCTCGTGCTTCTGATGAGCATTTTCGGCGTGAAAGTCGCTGTTGTATACGTGATCTTCGGATTGATTGTGGCGGTTATCGGAGGCACGATCATCGAGAAGCTGCACATGGAACGCTATGTAGAAGACTTTATTAAAAATGCCAGCCGCATAGATATCGATTCTCCGGAGCTTACGAAGAAAGACCGGCTGGTTTACGCAAAAGACCAGGTTGTTAATACCTTTAAAAAGGTCTTTCCTTATATCCTGATCGGTGTGGGCATCGGGGCGGTCATCCACAACTGGATTCCCGAAAGTATTGTAGAGGCGGTTCTCGGCGGCAACAATCCCTTTGGCGTCATCCTCGCCACCGTCATCGGCGTTCCGATGTACGCAGACATTTTCGGTACTATCCCAATTGCCGAGGCACTTCTTTTCAAGGGTGCCCGGCTCGGCACGGTGCTCTCCTTCATGATGGCAGTTACCACGCTTTCACTTCCGTCGCTGATCATGCTGCGCAAGGCAGTGAAGCCGAAGCTGCTGGGCCTTTTTATCACGATCTGTACGGTCGGTATTATCATCGTCGGTTATCTCTTCAATGTGCTCCAGCCGTTTCTGGAGTAACAGCCCCATGCGGACAAAATCTTCTGCAAGGATGTATCTTTAATGAATTTCAGCTGGTTCTTTTGAAAAAGCCCTATGCGGACAAAAGCTTCGGCACGGACGCATCTTTAAATGTGCTTCAGCCGTTCCCGGAATGCTTCCGGGGCGGTAAATATAAATTCAGAAAGGAAAATGAGAATATGGCAGAAAAATGGTATCCTGTGATTGATTATATGACCTGCGCGGAGTGCGGCACCTGTGTTTCATTTTGTCCGCACGGAGTATACGATTTGAAAAACGCACCGACTCCTGTTGTTGTAAATCCGGTGAATTGTATTGATCATTGCCACGGCTGTGAACGGCAGTGTCCGACGGGCGCGATTTCCTATGTCGGAGACGATTCCGGGAAATCCGGCGGCAGCTGTTGCTGCTGCTAAATTAGATATAAGGTCTGACAATAAAGATAAATAAAAATTGTTCGTTTAACGGGCGATTGATAAAATAATGCGGGTGCGGAAGTATCACCTGTAATGCAAAAAATAAAATTCGGAGGAAAAATCATGTCTTTATTTGGATTCGGAAAGAAAAAAGAAGAGGATGCCGCTTGCTGCTGCAGCGGAACCTGCGAGCCGGAGAAGAAGGTTCAGAAGGAGCCGGCCTGTGCCTGCAACGGCAGTGCGGAGACCTATGAGGCGGATAAAGGAAATATAAAAACAGAAACCGGCCTTTCCAGCGTCAAAGTCCTGGGAAGCGGCTGCAAGAGCTGCCATACCCTGCTGGTCAATACCAACGAGGCGCTTAAGTCCATGTCGGTTCCTTTTGAAGCAGAGTATGTAACGGATATGACTCAAGTTGCGTCTTACGGCGTCATGTCTACTCCGGCGCTTGTAGTCAACGAGAAAGTCGTATCCATGGGCAAGGTCTACAATGCGGCTGAAGTGGAAAAATTGCTGCACAAACTCGGATACTGAGCTCCTTTTTTATCAGCAGAATCCGAACAGAATTTATCCCACCTGTTGATTTCTCTTAAGTTACTTGTGAAATTTTGATTCCTTCTGATTTTACAGGCAGTCCTGGCCGGCATTACCGGGGACTGTACCCGGGGCTTGACAAGAACATCCGGAAATGATATATTGAACACTGTTCGATATGGAGGTGATCTTATCAATAAAGTTGTGACTTCAAAGGAAGAGATTTTAAAAGCCTGCCGTGAAATTGTCTCGGAGGAGGGCATTTCAGCCATCAGCATGCGGGCTGTAGCGCAAAGATGCCACATAGCGCTGGGATCTCTTTACTATTATTTTTCCGGCAAGGACGAGCTGATTCTTAAGACAATTGAGAGCGTATGGCAGGATATTTTCCACATGGACGCACAGGGCCGTGAAGTACAGGATGAACCGGATCTGCAGAGCCGTGAAGTGCAGGATGAACCGGATCTGCAGAGCCGTGAAGTACAGGATGAACCGGATCTGCAGAGCCGTGGAGCGCAGGATGAACCGGATCTGAAAGGACGGCCATGCCGGCAGACCATGTCATTCCCGGAAACTGTGAAATGGATTTTTGAGAGTGTACGCAGAGGCGCGGAGGAGTATCCGAATTTCTTCACGACACATTCCCTAAGCTTTGCAGACAGTGGTAAGAGTCAGGCTAAAAATACAATGGATGCATACTTAGGACACATGAAATCGGGCATGGCAGAGGCGCTTAAATCGGACAAAGCTGTCCGGAAGGACGTTTTCTCAGAAGCATTTCCTGAAAATGAGTTTCTGGATTTCGTCCTGGCCAGTATTATTGTCCTGCTTCTGCAGCGGAAAGAGGACTGCCGCGTTCTGCTGCAGATGGTGCGGAAGACAATCTATTGAGGCAGGGTGAACACAGGCTTTCAAAAGAAAATGGCAACAGAACGCAGGCGCCCAAAAGTGCCGGAAAGTACTATAGGGCGTCAGGTACCTGATATTTAAGCCCGCTCTTAAGAGCGGGTTCCTGTATCGGCAAAATCGAACAATGTTCAAAAAGGAGGAAACAAAATGCAGGCGATTTTTGAAACAGTTTTTGACATTCTTTATTTAACGACGGTTGTGACTTTGGGGATACGTATGATCAGAGGCTGCGGCGGACGCAGGCAGTACCTGCTTTACGGTGTGATGGCTGTGACGCTCGGCTGCGGCGATGCTTTTCATCTGGTGCCCCGCGCGATTGCTCTTTGTACAACGGGGCTTGCCGCGTGGACGGCAGTACTGGGAATCGGAAAGCTGATTACTTCCGTTACGATGACGGTCTTTTACGTGCTGCTTTATTACGTGTGGCGTATCCGCTATCAGATTTCCGGAAAAGGCGGGATTACGGCGGCGGTCTGGATCTTTTCCATTTCCCGCATCTTTTTATGCCTGATGCCGCAGAACGCCTGGACACGTGCCGATGCGCCCCTTTCCTGGGGAATCTACAGGAACATCCCGTTTGCACTTTTGGGACTTCTTATTATCGTACTCTTTTACCGCAGCGCGAAGGAAACGCAGGACCGGCCCTTCCGCATGCTCTGGCTTACCGTGGTACTCAGCTTCGCCTGCTATATTCCGGTCGTCCTGTTTGCGGACGCCGTTCCCGCAGTCGGGATACTGATGATCCCGAAAACCTGCGCTTACGTCTGGACCGTGGTGATCGGTTACCGGGCGATGAAGAAAGAAAAAGCCGTCTGATTTACGAAAAAATTACCGGGCACTGTGCCCTGGGGCAGCTGCCGGAAAAAAGTAAGAGGGAGAAGCTGACAGAGATAGGCCGTTCAGGCGTTCAGAGAAAGCCGTGAAGGCTGTCGGAAAGCCGGTTCAGGAGGTTGGAAAGACGCCTCAGGATTTCAGAAAGCCCGTTCAGGCGGTCAGAAGAACGGTGGTAAGGATGCAGGCAAATCCCAATATGTCTGTCACTGAGAAACTGGTGTGAAGCCAAAAAGCCGAAAGTGCCGTTGCCGTAAGAGGCTCCAGGCAGGCCAGAAGCGAGGCTTTTACCGGCCCTACCATGCTGATGCCTTTCATGAACAGCGTGAAGGCTCCCACTGTACCGACGAGGACGATGACAGCCAGATAGATAAGCGCTCTTACATCCAGGTCCGCAGGAATATGCCAAGCCTGCGTGGAAATGAAAAGAACGCAGCCGCCGATCAGCATGCCAAGTCCCGTGACGGGAATGCTGCCCCATTTTTTAACGGGCTTGCGGGAAAGCAGAGAATAGCACGCCACGCTGAAACCGGCGGTGATGCCCCAGAAGAGCCCGGTGGGCGTTATCCGCATACTCCCCGGCCTGCCGCCGGTCGCGATAAGCCATACGCCGATGAGTGCAAGGATGATACAAACCGTGACTTTTTTCGTGGGCGGTGTCTGTGTGGTGATGCAGACATAAGCCGCGATGAATACGATGGAGAGATTCTGCAGAACGGTTGCCGTGCCGGCATTTGTCCATTGAATGGCGCTTAAATAGGCGTATTGGCAGAGAGTCAGCCCGGCCAGGGAGAAGAGCAGTATCTGCAGGCATCCTTTTTTATCCTTCAGGACAGCGGATAACTTCATTTTCCGCCCCGCAAGAGTGCCGGCCATGAGCAGTATTCCCGCGGTCAGCATGCGGATGGCCGTAACCCAGGCGGAATCGATTTTATAACTGTTAAAAAATGCTTCACTGCAGGCTCCGGATACCCCCCAGCAGGCAGCTCCGATAATGCAGCACAGGGTGCCGCGTCCTTTTTTTGATGTCTGTTGATCCATTAAGATCCTTTTCTGCTTTATAGACAGCTGGTTTTTACAGAATATATTGTGCTGTTTGTGATAAAATGTCAATAAAGATATTTTAGCAGCAGACCGCGCGGCTTTTTTTGATTCATGAAATTACCCGTAAATTTCCTCAAAATTTGAAATTTACAGGTGATTTGATTTATTTGTTATTTCGTACCAATGGCGCGGTGCTTAAATCCAGTTCCAGGCACCGGGCGTAAAGCGGAATTCTGGCACCGGGTGTCAGGTGTCGTACTTTAGGTACCGGACGTCTGGTGCTGAGACTTAGGCGCCAGGATTCTGCATCGGGCTTCTTATAGGCAAAAAAATCCGGGCAGATGATAAATCTGCCCGGAAGAAGACTTTTCAGCCGATGGCGCTGTGGATGGCGCTAAGAAGGCTGGCTGACTTATCGGTCGTATCCTGTGATATTTCCCAGATCATGAGGCCGCCCAGACCGTAATTTTCGGCCCAGTTTACCTTGGCTTTTATAGTGGCAGGCGAATTGTGGTAATTACTTGTCCCCGCCATGTCGTCTGTGGCTGCCGAGGGGTCGGATGCAAGAAGATCCGCATAGGTTGTCCAGCCCGGATAGGTATAGAACGGAACTCCCATACAGACTTTATTTGCAGGCATGCCGCGGGTCACGCACCAGTAGTCGGCGCAGCTCTTGTCAAAGTCCAGTGTGCATTCGCAGTCATAGGCCATGACATTGAACCAGTTGCAGACGGCCATGACATTGGCTGTATGGGCGGCGGCATCGTAATAGACGGTTCCGTTTGTCGTCACGCCTGAAAGAACTGCCGAAGTCAGGAGCTTTTCATTTCCCAGCTTCTGACGGAGAGAAATCATCATGGCCTCGTAGTGCTTATAGGAATCCGTTCCGAAGCGCGGGTGTTCCCAGTCGACATCGACGCCGTCGAAACCGTACTGGTTGACGAGCGCGACAATCGCATCCGTGAATTTGTCGATAAGGGCTGGCGTTGCCGTGCAGCCGTCAAACTGGTACTCTTCAATCGTACCGTAATAAGCCCAGCCGCCGACCCCGAGCTGTACCTGAACGCCGGCCGCGTGTCCGTCCGCAATCAGCTTCTGCACAAGGGCGGTATCGTCCAGTGCCTGCAGGCCGCCGTTGCCGTCAGGAAATGCAAAGGCGTAAATGAGATTCGTGAGGCAGCTGTAATCGATGTCGTCCGCTTTGGATGCACTGTAAAATGGAAAATAGCCGACGGTGCGGAAGGTGCTGTTGCCGTTCGCGACAAGGCTTGCGTCTACGGTGTAATCGGAATACTTTGTGACGGCGGAAGCGCCGCTTCCGGAATCCGTGCTGCTGTCTGTTCCGGAAGAACTGTCCGTATCGGAACTGCTTTCGTCTGTTCCGGGGTTCGTCATGTTTTTCCAGCTGGAATCAGATCCCGGTTCGGTGTTGGTCCACCATTTGGCCTGCCAGAGGATTCCGTTGTGATAGGCCTGCTGGCCTTCTGTATAAACCTTTCCTTCGTACCAGACTTCAAGACCGTATTCGTCATACCGGGCAACCTGCTGCCACGGGCCGTCCGGATCTCCGGGGGTATTTCCGAGGGCGTACCATTTGGCCGTGTAGGCGATGCCGTTATACGTAACTTTATTCCCGGCGAAATAGACCGTTGTCGGACTGTAAGGAAGAACGCCGTCTGTGCCGGAACTGCTGCCGGATGAAGTGCCGGAAGAAGTGTCTGCGGGTGATGAAGTATCCGTGCCGGAAGAAGTATCGGAGGGAGCGGAAACGTCCGTGCCGGAAGAAGAGTCTGAAGGAGCGGAAATGTCTGTGCCGGAAGAAGTGTCTGCAGGAGTGGAAGAATCCGTGCCGGAAGAGGTTCCGGCGCCGCTCCCGGAAATGAGCGTCCAGGAGGAATCGGATCCGGGAACTGTGTTGGTCCACCATTTTGCCTGATAAATGCTGCCGTTGTAGTTTACTTTATTTCCGCCGGTAACGATCATGCCATCGTACCAGATCGGATTTCCGGAAGCGTCGTAGGACGCGACGCGTTCCCAGGCGCTGCCCTGTGTGCCGGGGGCCGTACCTACGGTATACCATTTTGCTTTGTATTCAATACCGTTGTAAGTGACAGTGTCGCCTGCATAATATACTGTCGAAGAATTGTAGCCGGAAGCGTTCTGTGCTGCGGATACTGCGAGCGGAAGTGCAGTCAGGATAAGTGAAACAATGAGAAGTGCGCTGATCAGCTTTTTCATTAGGAAGCCTCCCTTCGGAATTGGAAAATAATATCTTTCTTCTATACTTTATCACAAACCAATGAAGCGGGATACCGGACTTTTACATTTTTTTGAGGTGCAGTTTTAAGGCGCGTGTGATACCATATAAACAAGAAAAACAGGCGCTGCGGGACGTGCAGCCGTCTGTCGTAAAACAGCGGCAATAAGCAGCGCCGGATTAAGTGAAAATTCAGGCAGATAA
>DCDB01000017.1 GCA_002316215.1 Lachnospiraceae bacterium UBA1066
ATACCGCCCATTGTTTCGATGGACAGTGAAAGCGGAGTGACATCAAGGAGCAGGATATCCCCGGCGCCCTTGTCGCCCGCAAGCTTGCCGCCCTGGATCGAAGCGCCTACAGCGACGCATTCATCCGGATTCAGGGTCTTGCTGGGCTCTTTGCCGGTCATTGTCTTAACTCTTTCCTGAACTGCCGGCATACGTGTGGAACCGCCGACCAGAAGAACCTTTCCGAGATCCGCCGCCGTGATGCCTGCGTCCTGGAGTGCCTTCTGAACAGGAGCTACCGTTCTCTCGACAAGGTCATGTGTCAGCTCGTCGAATTTAGCCCTTGTAAGATCCATGTCAAAATGCTTCGGGCCGTCTGCTGTCGCTGTGATGAACGGCAGGTTGATATTTGTGGTCGTTGCCGTGGAAAGTTCCTTCTTTGCCTTTTCAGCAGCTTCCCTCAGTCTCTGAAGAGCCATCTTGTCATTTGAAAGATCGACGCCTTCCTTATTCTTAAAATCCTGAAGCATGTACTGCATAACGGTATTATCCCAGTCGTCGCCGCCTAAGTGGCTGTCGCCGTTAACGGCCAGAACTTCGATAACGCCGTCGCCGATTTCGATAATGGAAACATCGAATGTGCCGCCGCCAAGGTCATAGACCATAATCTTCTGGTCTTTTTCATTATCAAGACCATAAGCCAGAGCAGCTGCCGTCGGTTCATTTATAATACGCTTAACATCGAGGCCTGCAATCTTGCCGGCATCTTTCGTTGCCTGGCGCTGTGCGTCATTGAAGTATGCCGGAACCGTAATGACCGCTTCCGTAACTTTTTCGCCCAGATAATTCTCTGCATCACCTTTCAGCTTCTGAAGTATCATAGCTGAAATTTCCTGCGGGGTATAGCTCTTTCCGCCGGCCGTAACATGATCGTTCGTCCCCATTTTCCTCTTAATCGAAGAAATCGTATTGTCTGCATTCGTAACTGCCTGACGCTTTGCCGGCTCGCCGACAAGTCTTTCTCCTGTCTTTGTAAATGCAACAACAGACGGCGTCGTACGTGCGCCTTCGGCATTCGGGATAACGACCGGCTGGCCGCCTTCCATAACCGCCACACAGCTGTTTGTCGTACCTAAATCGATACCAATTATTTTACTCATAATAATATTGCCTCCTCTTTAATTTGCGACTTTTACCATGGAATGTCTCACCACAGCGTCTTTGTATGTGTAACCCTTCTGAAGCTCCTCGACCACAATGTTCTCACCTACGCTGTCGTCTTCAACATGCATGACCGCGTTGTGGAAGTTCGGGTCGAATTCCTTGCCTTTTGCATCGATCGGCTCGATGCCGATGTCTGTAAGTACCTGCTGGAACTGCTTATAGACCTTTTCCATCCCTGTTGTAAACGGATCCTGTTTATCCTCTTCCTGGATCTGTGAAAAACCTCTTTCGAAATTATCGAGAACAGGAAGAACCTTTTCAAGGACATCCCTGACACCCATCTGATACATGCCGGATTTTTCTTTCTCTGTCCGTTTCCTGTAATTGTCAAACTCGGCGATGCTTCTTCTGTAGCGGTCCTGAAGGTCCGCGATCTGTTCGTCCTTCTTTTCGAGCTCCTTCTGGACTTTCTTTTCCCGGTGGCTCATGCGGTCCTTCTTGCCATCTTCAGGCTCATCCGCTTTGCGGCTGCCGCCGGCACCTTCGATTTCGGCATCGGTTCTTAAGTCATCTTTTTGATTTTCCCGTTCCGTACCGTCTTCCTGGTTTTCCTGTTCCGCACCTTCTTTGTCCGGATCAGTATTCTTTTCAGCTTCGCCTGCGCCTTCAGCTTCCGTCTGTCCGCAGCCTTCTTCCTGACTTGCGTCCTCAGCCTCTTTCACATCCGCTTCGGCTTCGCTGCCCTTAATCGGGACTTCATTTTCTATATCCTCCGCCTTTTTAAAGGCTTCATTTTCTTCCATGCGTTTTCCGGCTTCCTCTCTTTCTACTTTTTCCCGCTGTCCACTTTATTTTCAGGCGGTTTATCTTCCTTAAACATTTCGGTCAGCGAAGTCTTCAGGGATTTCAGGTTATTCATGACCTTTTCATAATCCATGCGCTTCGGACCGATAATCCCGATTGTGCCCTGCATACCGTCGCCAAGCTCGTAAGTCGCCGTGACAACGCTGCAGTCTTTCATGGCTTCCACCGGACTTTCTTCTCCGATGTAGACCTGTATACCTGTATCGCCCTTTTCTTCTTTCTGCTCCGTGTCCTTCACGAAATCCGCCAGAAGATCTTTTTCTTCAAGCGTCGTGATCAGGCGGCTGGCCTTTTCACTGTCGGAAAGCTCCGGATATTTGAAAATGTTATTCGCGCCGCTCGTGTAAATCTCCATATCCTCATCTGTCTCGGCACGTATGACATCGGCGATCGTATCCAATACCTCGCTGATAATCTCGCTGTGGATACCGGCCTCTTCCTTGATATTGGAAATAAGGCCCAGGTTTATATCCGCAAGTGTGAGACCGTTCAGCCTTGTATTAAGGAGAAGATTCAGCTTCAGGACGGATTCCTCATCAATATTCTCCGTGAGATCGATGATGTGGTTCTTAACGATATTGCCTTCGATCACAACGACATTCAGAAGCTGGCGTTCATTCAGTTTTGAAAGCTGTATGAATTTAACCTTGTTCCTTTTATAAGAAGGAGCGGAAATCATCGTCGTGTACTGGGTGTTAGCCGCCAGCATTCTTACGACCTGTTTTAAAATTTCCTCCATTCGGTTCGTCTTGTAAATCATGAGGCTGTTGAGCGCCGTTACCTGCTGCGTTTTTTCCTTGACCAGATGATCGACATAAAGACGGTAGCCCTTATCGGACGGAATCCGTCCTGCCGATGTATGCGGCTGGACGATATAGCCCATTTCCTCAAGATCCGACATCTCATTGCGGATGGTAGCGGAGCTTAAATTGAGAGCTGTATATTTGGAAATTGTGCGGGATCCGACTGGCTCGCCTGTTTCCAGGTAAGTACGGATTATAGCCTCCAGAATGGTCAGCTTCCTTTCGTCAAGTTCCAAAGATTTCCGCTCCTTTCTTTTCTCTATTAGCACTCAACTGTTTGGAGTGCTAACATCTTTTAAACATAATATACTCCCGGCTTTCTT
>DCDB01000152.1 GCA_002316215.1 Lachnospiraceae bacterium UBA1066
TTTTTGGACTTTTGACGCTGGCATCTTGCATATGTTATAATACTCGCTATGAGAGATGCAAGTAAAGTAAAAACTAAGAAACTGTATTATGATGATGCTTACGCGACGCGTTTTACGGCGCAGGTGGTTTCGTGCACGGGGAGTGACGTGGTGCTGGACCAGACTTTATTCTTTCCTGAGGAGGGAGGACAGAGTGCCGACAGAGGCGTACTTAACGGCTGTGAGGTTATCGATGTGCAGATCCGGGAGGGTGAGATACACCATCTTCTGAAAAATGAAGATCCGGCGGCAAAGCCTTTTTCCGAGGGTGATACGGTTTCCGGCGAGATCGACTGGGAACACCGTTTCTCCAATATGCAGCAGCACAGCGGAGAGCATCTTTTTTCCGGTATGATCCATAAAGCTTACGGCTTTGATAATGTCGGATTTCATTTAAGTGACAGCGAGGTGACGCTTGACTTTGACGGCGTGGTACCAGAGGAAGGCATCAGGGAGGCCGAAAGAAAGGCAAACCAGGCGATTGTATCGAATATTGCCGTGAAGGTCATTTTTCCGACGCCCGAAGAGCTTGAGACCATGGATTACCGCAGCAAGCTGGAACTTAAAAATGATGTCCGCATTGTTGAATTTTCCGGCGTGGATGCCTGTGCCTGCTGTGCGCCTCATGTTCGGCGGACAGGGGAAATCGGGCTTCTTAAAGTCATCAGCAGCCAGAATTACAAAGGCGGTGTACGCATCAGCATCCTCTGCGGCTTCCGTGCTCTGGCACTTCTGAATCATGAGCACGAAATCCTGATGAAGACGGCAAATTATCTGACGACCTCATCGGATGAGATTTATGGCCTGACCGTGAAAATGAAAACCGAGAATGCGGCTCTGCGTGCTTCTTTAAAAAAGGCGGTATCAGAGAACATGCTTGAAAAGATCCATGCAGTTTCGGAGGGTGAAGGAAATATCTGCTTTTTTGAAGACGATTTGGAAGCTTCCGCCATGCGGGATGCAGTTAATGTTCTTGTAGAAAAGAAAAGCGGTTTCTGCTGTGTCTTTTCAGGCAGCGATGATACCGGCTATAAATATATAATCGGCAGGAAGGGCGGCGATGCCCGGGAGGCAGGGAAACTGCTGTCTCAGAAATTCGGTGCACGCGGAGGCGGTCAGCCTCAGATGATCCAGGGGTCGGTCAGGGCACCGCGGAAAGAATTGCTGGAGCTGTTTGAAATTGGAGAACTTTAAAAAGCAGGAAAATAATGTTTTATTTATGTTTCACAGGTCGGTAGCTTTCACTTTTTACATAACTATCGCTTAATATATTTCAGGAGGCGTCTATGGATTTTCCACAGGACTTTTTATGGGGATCGGCAACGGCAGCTTATCAGGTAGAAGGGGCATATAACGAAGACGGCAAGGGCGAGAGTATCTGGGATCATTTTTCTAATTCGGAGATAAGTCCGGTTGCACACAAGGAGACAGGCAATACAGCCTGCGACCATTATCATCATTTTCGGGAGGACGTGGCGCTCATGAAGGAGATGGGCCTTAAGTCTTACCGGTTTTCGATCGCCTGGACAAGGATTTTCCCGAACGGTACGGGAGAAATTAACCAAAAGGGTCTGGATTTTTATTCGGATCTTGTCGATGAGCTAATAAAAGCGGGGATTGAGCCGCTTGTAACACTCTTCCATTGGGATTATCCGCAGGCTCTGGCCGAAAAGGGAGCCTGGGAGAATGACGAAAGTCCGGAATGGTTCGCGGAATATACAAAAGCGGTTGTCCGGCGTCTGTCGGATCGCGTGCGTTACTGGATAACCTTTAACGAACCGCAGTGCTTTATCGGTCTAGGTTATGAAATCGGCGTGCATGCACCGGGTGAAAAGCATCCGGAAGATGATATCATCCGCATGACGGCTAATGTCTTGAGAGCACACGGGCGGGCCGTTACAGCTATCCGGGAAAATGCAGTTCTTCCGCCGAAAATCGGCATCGCCCCTACGGGCGACTGTTTCCTGCCGAAGGATGAAACAGAGGCCGGAATCGAAGAAGCACGCAGGCTTTCGTTCCGTTTCCGCAAAGGATTTATAGCGTACAGCAATTCATGGTGGTTTGATCCGATTTTCCTCGGGAAATTTTCTGATGAGACCATAGAAAATTTTGGCGGACGCCTGCCGGATTTTACCGATTCGGAGTGGGCTTCCATTTCACAAAAGCTGGATTTTCTGGGGTTCAATGCTTATCAGGCGACACCGGATAATACTCCCGGATCAGGATATGACAGGAACGCTTATCAGGGAAGTCCCATGACGCAGGTCGGATGGGCTGTGACGCCGGACGCTCTTTACTGGTCGGCCCGTTTTATGTATGAGAGATATAAAATGCCGATTCTTATTACTGAGAACGGTTTTGCCGGGCTTGACTGGGTTTTTGAAGACGGAAAAGTGCATGATACCGCGCGTATTGATTTCCTGAGCCGTTATCTTAAAGGCGTTCGCAGGGCGCTTGCGGAAGGGATTCCGGTCATTGGTTATACGGTCTGGTCGCTGATGGATAACTTTGAATGGTCCGCCGGCTATGATCCGCGCTTCGGGCTCATCTATGTGGATTACAGGACGCTGAAAAGGACGGTGAAGGATTCCGGCTACTGGTACAGCGGTATCATTAAGTCAAACGGAAAAGCTTTGGATGATTAGGCGATGATTTCCGCCTCAGGTATTCCAAGGCATATTTTCTTCAGCGCTTCGCGCGAAAACATATTCAGAAAATATTGCCATGAAATACCTGAGGCTGCGTTCCGGGACAGTATGAAGGAATAAAATAGATATGCCTGCGGCTGTTTTCAGGGCAGCGTGACAGGTTTTTAAAAATGGAGTTGATCAGGTGAATCTGCACAGGCGAATCATTTTCCATGTTGATGTTAATTCTGCCTTCCTGTCATGGTCGGCAGTGGATCGGCTTGCGAAAAATCCGGACAGTACCGATCTTCGGACAATCCCTTCAGCTGTCGGCGGAGATATTGAAAGCCGGCACGGCATCATTCTGGCAAAATCGCTGCCGGCGAAAAAGTACGATATCCATACCGGCGAGCCGGTTGTCCAGGCCCTTCGGAAATGTCCCGGCCTTGTTCTTGTGCCTCCTGACTTCCGTGTCTACAACGCGAATTCAAGAGCCTTTATAGAAATCCTTGAAAAGTATGCGCCGGTTGTGGAACAGGTATCCATTGATGAAGCTTTCTGTGATATGACCGGTACGGAAAAGCTCTATCCGTCGGTGCTGGAGGCTGCACGCAGGATTAAGGATGAAATACGCGATACCTTAGGTTTCACGGTTAATGTCGGAATCGCGGAAAATAAACTTCTTGCAAAAATGGCTTCCGACATGGAAAAGCCGGATAAAATCCATACGCTTTATCCAAATGAAATAAAGGAGAAGATGTGGCCGCTGCCGATTGGAGACCTCTACGGCGTCGGCCGTTCTTCCAGGGAAAAGTTCGCATCCCTGCATATCCGCACTATTGAGGATGCTGCAGGAACAGAGCTTTCTGTTCTTCAGAAGGCCTTCGGGAGCAAAGCCGGTATTTATATAAAAAATGCAGCTAACGGTATTGACGATTCTGCTGTTTTGGCTGAACGCGAAGCGGAAAAGAGCTACGGAAATTCCACAACTCTTCCGGTTGATCTGACGGCCGGGAATAAGGAAGACGTGCTTAAGCCGACTCTTTTAGCGCTGGCAGACAGTGTAGCTTCCCGGATGCGGAAAGACGGACATAAAGGGCTTACTGTTTCCGTGTCGCTTAAAACCGACAAGTTTGCTGTCCACTCCAGACAGCTTACGCTGGAAGAGGCAACGGACAGTACGGATGAGATTTACAGAACAGCTGTAATGCTCTTTGAAAGGCTCTGGGACGGCCGGACGCCGGTTCGGCTCATAGGTGTCACGGTATCGAACCTTGACGCAGTTTCATTTACGCAGATGTCTCTCTTTTCCGTACCGCAGGAGCAGGAAAAGAAAGAGAAGATGAAACGGCTGGATCAGATGACCGATGCCATCCGCAGCGCCTACGGAAAATCAGCGCTCACGCGTGCCCGCCTCCTTTCCGACGACTGGACAAAAAATGTCGGCAGAAAAAATGACTGAGCTGTGAAAGAAAGAGGCTTTGATCACAGAAAGGAAAGCAGGGAGCGGCAGGCACATGATAAGAGGTATTGCCGGAAAGCATAAAATGTGACGTGTAAATTGGGAACCGCGTGATTAGAAGCATTGAAGGCAAGCATAGAATGATGAGTGTGGAACTGAAAGTGCAGGATGGCAAAAAAGGAAGAATCGGTGCCTGAAATCCTAAGATCATATTTTAAGAAATGATTGCAAAAAAATACAGTATACGGTATAATAATTTTCGGCGTCAGAGAAAAGACGCGGTATGCTGCTTTGGCACAGGTGGTAGCGCACATCATTGGTAGTGATGAGGTCCCGGGTCCGAGTCCCGGAAGCAGCTGG
>DCDB01000140.1 GCA_002316215.1 Lachnospiraceae bacterium UBA1066
ACTGGGCCAGACATCTTGATGGCATTTTAACCTCCACAGGAGAAAATCTCCTGATTGGAAATGGCACTGTCAGCCATCAATGAATAAAAATGACTATATATCTGACAGGCTTTTTTAACGCTATGTATGAAGAGCTGTTGGTACCGAATAAGAAAAAGTAAAGGAGAGAGAAAATGCGGCTTGATGGATTTGGAATCATGGTTAATGACATGGGAGCTATGATCCGCTTTTACAGGGATGTTCTCGGATTTGAGATCAAAGAGGCAGAGGATGCTTCAAACGTGTATCTCATCAAGGATGGTACGCTTTTTATGCTCTATAGGAGAAGCGATTTTGAGAAGATGACGAACCATAAATATGAGTATGTTAAGGGGCTGAACGGACATACGGAATTGGCTCTTTACGTTGATTCTTTTGAAGAAGTTGATAAGGCATATTCGGATGCGATCGGCAGAGGCGCGGCATCCGTACTTGCGCCGGAAGATGAACCCTGGGGACAGCGTACCTGTTATATTGCAGACCCGGAAGGAAATCTTATAGAGATAGGTTCGTTTAACAAATCATTTGAAGAGTTGAAAAATGCATGAGATAAAGGCAAAGTCCATATTATCTGCCGGAAAGAACGGAATGAACGTATACAGAGGATGTCTTCACGGCTGTATTTACTGTGACGCCAGAAGTACCTGCTATCAGATGGATCATTCCTTTGAGGATATTGCGGTCAAGTTAAATGCGCCTGAGCTTCTTGAGGATGCGCTTCGAAGAAAGAGGCAGCGCTGTATGATCGGAACCGGCGCCATGAGCGATCCGTATATTCCACTTGAAAGCAACCTGTGCCTTACGAGAAAATGTCTGAAGCTGATCGACCGATACGGATACGGACTTGCGATCCAGACAAAGTCGGATCTGATCCTTCGGGATCTTGACCTTCTGAAGAGCATAAACAGTAAAACGAAGTGCGTTGTTCAGATGACGCTGACGACGTTTGACGAGAACCTTTGCAGGATCATTGAACCGAATGTCTGCGCTACAAAGAGAAGGTTTGAAGTTCTTAAGATCATGCGTGACGAGGGAATACCGACGGTTGTCTGGATGACGCCGATACTGCCCTTTATCAATGATACGGAGGAAAATATCAGAGGCCTGCTTGATCTTTGTATCGAGGCAAAGATATATGGGATAATTCTATGGGGCATAGGCGTGACGCTGCGTGAGGGGAACCGGGAATACTTCTATAAACAGCTCGATCTTCATTTCCCGGGCGTGAAGGAAAAATATATCAGGAATTATGGAAATGCGTACGAGATACCATCCCCGGATCAGGAGCGACTTATGAAAATTGTGAGAGAGGAATGTGGAAAGCATGGTATCAGCTGCAATGCTTCCGGGATTTTCTCTTATATGAGCAGGTTTGAGGACAAGACATCCGGAAAGCAGATGTCATTAACAGACTATATAAGGCAATAAAAGAGTGTCTGGCAAAGAAAAATCAGAATTTACACAGGAGAAATAAATGAAATCTATACTTTATTTAACGGATCTAAGCTATCAGGCAAAAGGCAGGGAGTATTTCCGGGAAGATCTATATATCACCGGTCAGCTTAGGGACAGTTTTAATGTTGCTATCTGTCACCCGAAGGATTCAGACGTTTTTGAAGATAAGGCCGACCTGATTGTTTTTCGCAACACTGGTTCTGTTATAGGTTATAAGGATGTGTATGACGATTTTATAAAAAGAGTACATGAAAAGAATCTTAATACATTTAACTCTTTTACCGGTAAGGCAGATATGTGCGGTAAGCAATATATGATTGATCTTATGACAGCCGGATTTCCGGTAACTCCAACGGTGGACAGGCTTGAAAATATCAGTCAGCTGGGAGAATGTTCAAGGTATGTCATAAAGCCAAAAGGAGGAGCTGATTCGATCGGACTGGAATTTGTAACAAAAAATGAATTGTTGGGCAGAAAGTTCGATTCCGGAGAAATGCTTATACAACCTGCGGTTGATTTTCTTTATGAAGTGTCATTTTACTATATTAACAACAAGCTGATCTATGCAATGTATGCACCGGATAAGAATAAAAGGTGGGCACTGAAAAGGTACGGCCCTACGTCTGAAGATATATCATTTGCAGATTCTTTTATCAATTGGAATACGATTTATCAGGGGATTCAGCGTGTGGATGCCTGTCGGACCCGCGATGGCAGACTGCTTCTTGTGGAATTGGAAGATTTGAATCCATATTTATCCATTTTAGATTTGGACGAGAATACTCGAAATAAATTCATGAGTGAATTGATCGCTGCGCTTGAAAACAGTATTTCAAGGAAAGAATTTTGAAAAATTCAGCTTGTTTCTGGATATCTTGATTTTGCCGAGGCAGGCAGAGCTTGAGATTCCGATGACGATGGAGGATTGGACCAGACATCTCGACGGCATTTTGACTTCTACAGGAGAAAAGTTGCTGATTGGAAATGGGATGGTCAGCCATGATTAGGCAATGGACTAGGCGCAGACGGAGTATAAAATACAAAGCGAAAACGATAAGCTGCGTGGAGCAGGATTACCTGAATAGCATAAAGCAGCTGGAACAGAAGAGCAAAAAATAATCTATTATGGCTACTGGAAAGTCCGTGAAAAAGGGTTGAGACGATGGCAATACTGACTTGTTCCCACGGAACGCAGTCTTGAGGCGGTCGGAAAATCTTTCAGATTGCATGTAATAAGTAGGATATGCCGTCTGGACTTTTTCCCGAGGGCGGACAGGGCTATATTTTAACTACATTTCAGGCAATTTTGCCTTTGGATAAATTTCCGCATACAGCAGGAACGTATGTGCGGCATCCAGACATCAATCCGGAGCAATCGTGCCATGTTGAGACGGTTGTATTAATGGCAAGAGTCGAGGGCTAAGGCACGCAAAATTTTTGCCGCTGAGTGAGCGGATTAGATGCTAAAGCCGGGGAGGCTTGGAAATAAAGAATTTTAAGAAATCAGAAGTTCTATGAAAGAAGCCGGGGATATGAAAATGAATTCGCAGCTGATTAATGGCATTATTATTGACTGGAGTAAGATAGAAGAGGGCAGCTATCTTAGGCAGATTGATGCGCTGAAAGGTCTCGATACTTTGACATTCGATCATCCAATAACGTTTTTTGCCGGTGAGAACGGGAGCGGAAAATCTACACTTCTTGAGGCAATTGCTATTGCAGACGGATTTAATCCGGAGGGGGGAACAAGAAATTATAATTTTTCGACATATGATTCACACTCTGCTCTTTGCAATGCCGCAAGACTCGTACGAGGAGTCCGACGCAGTAAATGGGGATACTTTTTAAGGGCTGAGAGTTTTTATAACGTAGCGACTAAAGAAGAGGAATACAGCAGAGAGCCAGGAGGAAGACCACAGCATTTTCATGAGAAGTCTCATGGAGAAAGTTTTCTGGCCATTGCGCAGAACAGTTTCAGGGCAAACGGAATATATCTGCTTGACGAGCCTGAAGCTGCGCTGTCTCCGCAAAGACAGTTAACCCTGCTAATGGAGATTTATAGATGCGCAGCGGAAGGCTCGCAGTTTATTATTGTGACGCATTCACCTATTTTGCTTGGCATTCCGGATGCACAGATACTGAGCTTTGACGATGGTATGATTCACCCCTGTGCATATGAGGATACTGACAGCTATCAAGTAACCTCAATGTTTATTAACAATCGGGAACAGATATTACGCAGGTTAATATAAAGACTATAATGGGTTTGATGACTTTTTCAGGAGACCAGTCTGCGGTAACTTATCCAAAGCCGATTTACGGCGAAAATGTGATAAGGTTGGATTACCGAGATAGATGTCAAAGCAGGGAAGGCTTGAATATAAGCTGATATTTATTTACCGGTTCCTGCATTGCTGAGAATTTCATCGCTTTGAAAATTATAGTTTTGAAAAGCTGTTTTCAGAAATTCCGGTGTTTTGTCATAAAGGAACTGAGCCAGTTCATCGGAGGAAAGGTTGATTTCGCCAAGAAACCATTCCTGCTGCAATCCGAAGATTCCAAAGGTGTGGTGCTTTGCTTCCAGAATCTGCAGGGGAGCCGGGGGTTTTCCGGTGGTGGCAACCACAACGTCGTCCACCATTTTCATGGCGTATTTCATGCCATAGTTGATAATAGAGTTTTGTGACTTGTCAGAATAAAGTTTTCTGTAAAAAGACCATTTCAGGTTCATGATTTTTAAAGATTCAGCCAGACGCTCAGGTGAGTATTCAGCCTCTTTATCTCCAAAGGCAGCAGAAATGTCAGTCAGATAGATCCAGGCTGCAAGGTCATAACAGACTGTTCGATGGCGTCAGATAATATTCTTCTGGCTGCGAATTCCATGGGGCTGGGCGCTATCTGGACAGCTCTGTATCCACTGAAGCAGTATATGGATCGCGCGGGTACAGTCCTTGGGCTTCCGGATAATCTGATCCCGCTCAATCTGATCAACATCGGATATCCCGGTGAAAATGTGAAACCGAAAAACAAATGGAACCAGGACAAGATCACTTATATTTCCTGATAAGAACAATCAATTGGTCAATTATAAAAGAGAGCAGGCAGCACGATACGCCTTTGGATAACTGAATTCGTCATTTTCAATGTCGCTAATAAGGAACTCTCTTCCAACAGTGGCTATCATGTCTGCTCTAATCATTTTCCTGTTCCTCCAATATTCATCCGGCTAATTTCTTCCACTGCGTACAGCGGCAGGTTTACCAGCCAATCTTCCTTTTTGTAGTCCGCCATGGATGTGCGGACGGAGACTTCTGGCTCGTATTTGTCCTTATAAACCCGCAGGCTTTTGGCTTTGAGATTGACCTCCGCCTTGACCTCCACCGGGATAATCTTTTCGCCGGTGTCGATGACGAAATCCACCTCGCAGGAACCCCGGTCATTGGTGAAGTAATAAACGCCCAGGTCCTCAATAGTCTTGAGCTGCTGACAGACATACTGCTCGGTCAGTGCTCCCTTGAATTCGGTGAACAGGTCGTTGCCGTCCAGCAGTGTGCGCTGCTGCAGGCCGGTCATACAGCCCAGCAGACCCACGTCCACGATGTACAGCTTGAACGCCCGCAGATCCTCATAGGCTTTCAGCGGGATTCCGGCAGCATTGACGCGGCTGACCTTATGCACCAGACCACAGTCAGTGAGCCACATAATGGCCGTCTCGTATTCCTTTGCCCTCCCACCTTCGCGGACAAGGCCGTAGATAAACTTTTTGTTTTCCCTGGCGAGTTGCGACGGGATGCTGTTCCAGATCATGCGAATCTTCGGCACGGCCTCATAAGGCGCGTGCTTGGAAAAATCCTGTTCATACGCCGCCAAAATGCGTTTCTGAATGTCACGCACCTCGTTGAAGTCCTTATTCTCAGCAAAACTCTGCACAGCCTCCGGCATCCCGCCGACAAAATAGTAGTACTTGAGCGCGTCGATGTAAGTCTGCTTAAAGGAGGTTATCATCGCATAGTCCTGCTTGTCCAACAACTCGGCAAACCGCTCGTTTCCGGTCGCCATCAGGAATTCTCGGAAAGACAGCGGATAGAGCTTGAGAAAATCAACCTTGCCAACAGGAAAAGACGTGCCCCCGTGGAGAGCAATGCCCAACAGCGAACCCGCGCAGACGATGTGATATTGTGGTGCGTTCTCATAAAAATATTTGAGGGAGGAAAGCGCTCTCGGCACCTCCTGCACCTCGTC
>DCDB01000139.1 GCA_002316215.1 Lachnospiraceae bacterium UBA1066
GTCCGGACTTCTGCAGGCTTCCTGCCGGGCCGCGATAAGATTCGCGATATAAGAAAAAACAAGAAAAATTCCGGGAAAGATCAATTAACGGCGGCCGGCCAAAGCACGGCAGAAAGCCAGGAGGTATAATTATTATGAAAATGACATTCAGGAAAGTTTTAGTTTCGGCACTTTCACTTGCAATGGCGGTGAACCTTGCAGCCTGCGGAGCTTCCTCAGCTGCCACAGATACGTCTTCGACAGCCGATACGGCTGCATCTTCGGATGAAGACATGATTACTTCGGCCATTACCCAGGCCGTCGGCGCCGGTTCGACAGACGGCGTGGACAAAGAAGAGACGGTTTACGTCTTCACGGATGCCTCTGGTACGACCAAGAATATCACGGTCAGCAACTGGCTGAAAAATCCCGACGGCGATGCGGCTATTACGGATGCCACGACGCTTACGGACGTGAAAAACGTCAAGGGCGACGAAACTTTTTCGGCAAGCGGAACAACGCTTACATGGAATGCCGACGGATCTGATATTTATTATCAGGGAACTACGACCAAGCAGCCGCCGGTTACCGAGAAGATCACCTATTATTTAAACGGCGCGGAAGTTCAGCCGGATGCCCTCGCGGGTGCGAGCGGCGACGTTACGATCCACATCGACTATACAAATACCGAAAAGAGCGGGGACGTCTATGTACCGTTTACCGCAGTTACAGGCATCGCCCTTTCGAATGACGATGTAAGCGATGTCAGCGTTGACCACGGTTCGGTTGCATCCGAAGGACGCAATACGGTCGTCGTCGGCATGGCCTTCCCGGGCCTTCAGGAAAGCCTCCAGTCGATTCAGGATTCCGCAGAGAAAAATGTAGATTCGCTGGATGTCGACCAGAAGCTTAAAGATCAGGTGACGGATTTCGATATTCCTTCTTCTGTGGAAATCAAGATGAAAGCTTCTGATTTTAAAATGGGCATGTGCATGACGATGGTTTTCTCGAACCTTCTGACCGGCTCCGACGCAGATACGACGGATTCCGATATCACGACGGACAATAACGACGCGCTTGACAAGCTTGATGCAAAGGTCGCGGAGCTTACAGACGACGGCACAAAGCTTTCCGACGGCGCGACAGAGCTTTCCGACGGTATTAATACGGCAAATGATAATATGCCGGCCCTTACCTCCGGTGCAAAGACGCTTTCCGACGGCGTGACACAGTACACGGCAGGCGTGACGGAAGTGAACAACGGCGCCCAGGAATTAAAGAGCGGCGCCTCGACTGCGGCCAGCGGCGCAAATACACTCGAGAGCGGGCTTGCCACTTATACAAACGGCGTTTCTTCGGTCAACAGCGGCGCAGGGCAGCTCTCAAGCGGTGCTTCAACCGCAGCTTCAGGCGCGAATACCCTTGCGAGCGGACTTGCCACCTATACGGCCGGCGTCTCATCCGCAAATGACGGAGCACAGACCCTGTCTTCCGGCTTAAGCACCCTTTCATCCGGCGCGGACAGCCTGGTATCCGGAACCCAGAAGCTGGTAGGAAATAACGATACTTTAAATAATGGCGCACAAACACTTTTAACAGGCCTCAACACGCTTTACACAGGCTCGCAGACCCTGAGCAAGGGTATCAGCGATTATACGACTGGCGCCGCGCAGCTGGCCGCAGGAGCCAAGCTTGTGGCTGCCGGGGCAGCAGATGCCAAGACCGGCTGCGACCAGATCATTTCCGGCGGATTTGAAGATACAACGGATGAAAGCGGAAACGTGACACAGCAGGGTATCGTGAACGGCAGCAAAAATCTGGCTTCGGGGCTTGATCAGCTTAATCAGAGCGTACAGAATTTTAACCTTCCGACTGTATCGCTTACTTCCGAGCAGCAGAGCCAGATCGCAGGCGGAGCCGAAACGACGGCTCTGGGCGATACTACCATTCAGGCCGGAATTAATTCCCTTGCAGCTATTCCGGGGACGATTGCGGCAAACCTTAATTCAACAGATGCAAAGACCTCTGCCGCATCTTCGGCGGAAACAGCAGTCGACAGTAATGCAGCTGTGGTACAGGCTGAGAAAGTACTGGTGGCCAGCGGTTATTATACGGCGGACCAGGCGAAAGCTCTCTTTGACGGTGTGGCGGACAGCGTATCCTCGAATACGCTCGACGGGGCCTCGGCAGCGGTCGATCCAAACAGCCAGGTAAAGACACAGATCCAGAAGTCGGTTACGACAATGGTTTCCGGCGTTGCCCAGCAGGCAGCTCTCGGCGGCGCCCAGGCTGTCGTGACAAATGTAAATACCACGATGTCAGGCTATGCAACCCAGATTGCAGCGCTTAAATCAGGAATCCAGGCAGCTGACGACGGAGCCAATACTTTAAGCGCCGGCATCCTGAAGATTGAAGGTTACATGACGGCTCTCCAGGGAACGTATGATGCGACAACCGGAACGGGCAGCGGCCTTGCGTATCTTGCAGCAGGAGCCCAGGGCGTTTCCGACGGCCTTGCGCAGCTGACAGGAACTTCCTCCAAGCTGACGGCTGGCGCTTCCCAGATCGAAAGCGGTCTGTCCTCGGCTTCCAGCGGAGCAGGAACACTGAAGAGCGGTGTTGAAGCCTATACGTCAGGCGTTTCTTCTGTAAATGACGGCGCTTCCCAGGTTGCAGCAGGCGCTTCTTCCGCGGCGGACGGCGCAGCAGCTCTGGCCGACGGGACTTCACAGCTTACAGCCAACAATGATTCGCTGAACGGCGGCGCTTCCAGCCTGAACTCCGGTCTCGGCACGCTTTCAAGCGGCGCTTCGACGCTTTATGCCGGCACGACAGAACTGAATAATAATTCTTCGGCTCTTACGAGCGGAGCTTCAAGTCTTGCAACCGGACTGAATACGCTTTATACTGGTACTGAGACATTGGCTTCCGGCACTTCGACACTTGACAGTAAGTCTTCGGATCTTAAGAGCGGCGCAAGCCAGCTCTCGAGCGGCGCACAGACACTTGCAGACGGAATTGCCAAGCTTCTTTCCGGGTCTGTCGAGCTTAAGGACGGCGTCCTTCAGTTTAATGAAAAAGGTATCCAGAAGCTGGCCGATTTCTATAACGATGATGTAAAGACGCTTGACAGCAGGATTACGGAGCTGAAAGATGCGGCTAAGAACTACACGACCTTCACCGGCGCAGCCGACGGCGTCAAGAGCACAGTGAAATTCATTTACAAGACGGACAGTATCGGAGACACTTCCGATACGTGACAGAAAAGCAGCAGTAAAAGCAGCAGTAAAACCGGCAGTAAAAGCAGCAGGAAAAGCGGCAGAAAAACGGCAGAAAAACGGCAGTAAAAGCGGCAGGAAAACCGGCAGGGTATATCCACAGTATTCTTCAGGGAGGAAATGAAATGTATGTCTTATTTGTAATTCTGATTGCGGTCGGCCTGGCGCTGGGAATATACGGCGTGGTTGTACAGCGCGGGGCCCTGGTGGTGAAACTGGACAGGAAAATGACATTCATTTCTATTATCTGGGGTGCGCTGTCCCTGGCGGCTGCCTGCGCCGGGTACGGTATAGGAAAGTGGATTCTGAGCGGAGACATTGCCGGGCACAGCATTTTCTGGGCGCATGTGCTCGCCGGAGTCCTTCTTGCGGCCATCGGCATCCGTATGCTGATCCGTGCATTTAAGAAACATTCCGTTTTTGAGCACCGCATGGAAAACATTGACATCAAGCATGACACCATCCTCTCTTTGCAGCTCTGCGGAAATGCATTGCTTGCGGGCGTTGCCTGCGGACTTCTGGAATACAGCCTTTTACTGGTGATCCTGGCTTTCTTCCTTGCAGCAGTGCTGTTTGCGGTGGGCGGCTATGTCAGCGGACGCTCTTTAGGAATCGCGCCGAGCAGCAAGGCTTATGCCATCGGCGGAGGGCTTTTGTGCCTGCTCAGCATCCTTTTGCAGCTGTAGGCGGACGCGCCTGTCAAGGCAGGTCTTCGGCTGAGAAAGCCGGCGGAGCTTATAGCCCGGAATATTTATCAGGCGGTGTCAATTTTACGATTGACACCGCCTTTTAAATATGATTTAATAAATCAACTCTTTGCACTGCTTAACATGCCGGTTTTACAGGAATGCAATACTACAGTACAAACTGAGCAGGCGATGCCTTCCGGGGCGTGGGGCCGGGCCGTTTGGATACGGCAGCGGATAGCATATTATGCGCATCTGTGGGACAGTTTAAGTTCCGCGGACGCGCTCTTTTTATGCCCCCGCGGCTCCTTTAAGACACGGGAAGAAGGGAGACACCGCCATGGAATTTAATAAAGAACGCCCGGAAACAAAAAGGGCGGACGTACGCCTCATCGATGCATCAGGAATGGAGAAAGAACAGCTTTTCTCCGTATATGGTCTGAACGAAAACGGTCTTGACGAAGAAGAAGTCCTTCTTCGCCGGGAAAAGTTCGGGAGCAATGAAATAGCCAGGAAAAAGAAAGACAGCCTTCCGAAAAGGCTGCTGCTTTCCTTTGTCAATCCCTTTACCGTCGTTCTTTTCGTCCTGACGGGAATTTCCCTGTTTACCGATATTATACTTCCGCCTCCGGGGCAGAAGAATTATATGACCGTCATTATGGTGGTGACCATGGTCGTCATCAGCGGGCTCATGACTTTCATCCAGGAATCGCGTTCTGAAAAGTCGGCGGAAAAGCTGTCACAGATGGTTCGGAATACGGCCTCCGTCCTGCGCGGCGGGAAAAGGATGGAGATCCCGATGAATGAGCTGGTCACGGGGGATCATGTCTTCCTGGCCTCCGGAGACATGCTTCCGGCGGATCTCCGCCTTACGGCAGTTAAGGATCTTTTTATCAATCAGTCCGCCCTCACGGGGGAAAGCGAACCTGTGGAAAAGTTTGCTTCTCCGGGCGCGGCTTCTGTTTCGGCACCGATGGAGCGCCGCAATCTTGCATTTATGGGCAGCAATGTTATCAGCGGTTCCGCCGAAGGCATCGTTATCGTGACCGGAAAGGAAACTTCCTTCGGACGGATTGCGGAAAAGCTGACCGGAAAGAAAGAGGCCACAAGCTTTGATGAGGGAATCAGCCGTGTTTCCTGGATGCTGATCCGCTTCATTCTGGTGATGGCGCCGACGGTCTTTCTGGTGAACGGTCTTTTCAAGACGGGAAATGACCGCTGGCTGAACGCGCTTTTGTTTGCCCTGTCCGTTGCGGTAGGGCTCACGCCGGAAATGCTGCCGATGATTGTTTCGGCGAACCTTGCCAAAGGCGCTGTCATTATGTCCCGGAAGAAGGTCATTATCAAGAACCTTGGGGCGATCCAGAATCTGGGTGCCATGGATGTACTCTGCACGGATAAGACAGGAACGCTGACAGAGGACCGGATTGCGCTCGAATACCACTGCAATATCCGCGGAGAAGAAGACCCGAGGGTGCTGCGGCATGCCTTTTTGAACAGCTATTTCCAGACAGGACTTAAAAACCTCATGGATGAAGCCATTATCCGCCATGCCGATGAGGAGGAAATGAAGCCCTTAAGGGAAGAATACCGGAAGGTGGACGAGATTCCGTTTGATTTTAACCGCCGGCGCATGAGTGTGGTGGTGGAAGACAAAAGAGGCAAGCAGCAGATGATTACGAAGGGCGCGATTGAGGAAATGCTCGGGGCCTGTTCTTTTGCCGAATTCGAAGGAAAAGTCGAGCCCGTCACGGAACAGCTTAAAGGCATCATTTTACAGAAAGCAAATGAATTCAATACGAGGGGCTTCCGTGTCCTGGGCATCGCACATAAGAACCATCCGTCGAAAGGCGCGGCATTCTCAGTGGAAGACGAGAAAGACATGGTGCTCATCGGTTATCTTGCATTTCTGGATCCGCCGAAAGAAAGCGCGGCGGAGGCTATTGCCAATCTTGTCGGAAACGGTGTGCACGTTAAGATCCTGACAGGCGATAATGACGCCGTTACCAGGCATATCTGCAGGAAAGTGGGCATGGAGGGCAGCGTTATCCTTCTGGGCTCCGAACTTGCGAAAATGACGGATGAGGAACTGGCGGAGGCCTCGGAAAGTGTCCATGTTTTTGCCAAACTCAGCCCGGATCAGAAGACGCGTGTCGTTTCGGTGCTTCGGCGGAAAAATACTGTAGGGTTTATGGGCGACGGCATCAACGACGCGGCGGCTATGAAGGCGGCGGATGTCGGCATTTCCGTCGATACGGCGGTCGATATCGCAAAAGAATCTGCCGACATTATCCTGACGGAAAAGGATCTTAATGTGCTGGAACGGGGCATTATCGAAGGAAGGCGCACGTACGCCAACACGATGAAATATATCAAGATGACAGCCAGCAGCAACTTCGGGAATATGTTCTCTATTCTGGCGGCGAGCATCTTCCTGCCATTTTTGCCGATGCTTCCGGTCCAGATCCTGATCCTGAATCTCATTTACGATATTTCCTGTCTGGCGCTGCCCTTTGATAATGTGGATGCGGATTACCTGAAGATCCCGAGAAAATGGGATGCGGGGTCGATCAGCCGCTTTATGCTCTGGTTCGGTCCGGTGAGCTCGGTCTTTGATATCCTGACCTATCTTGTGATGTTTTTCGTCATTTGCCCGCAGATGACGGGAGCAGGGTACAGAATGCTCGGAAATGAAGGGCAGCTGGCCTTTGCCGCGCTGTTTCAGGCAGGATGGTTTGTGGAGTCCCAGTGGACGCAGACCTTTGTCGTGCATTCCCTGCGCACGCGGAAGATACCGTTCATCCAGAGCCGTGCTTCCGTTCCGGTCTTTCTCTTAAGCGGGGCGGGGATACTTGTCAGCACGTGTCTCGCAGTTTTCCTGGGGTTCGGCACAGGCCCCCAGCATCTGCCTCTTACTTATTTCCTGTATCTTCTTTCGGCAGTGGCGGCCTACTCGCTGCTTGTTGCGGCAGTGAAGAAAATCTATATTGCAAAGTACGGGGAACTGATCTGAATTATTTTTTGTTATTTATACAGGTTGGAAAAAACCGTGAGCAAAGAGAAATCCGGAGAGTGAGGGCGCCGGGCGGCCCGGATCGCCTGTGCCGATGAGTTTATCGATAAGACCGGTCAGGGATACGATACCTGCCTGGGGCGGGCGGAGCGAACCTTTCCGGCGGGCAGAAGCAGCGTCTGTCTCTTGCCCGTGC
>DCDB01000136.1 GCA_002316215.1 Lachnospiraceae bacterium UBA1066
TCGACCGACGATGAGATCGGAAGCCTTGCCCGGGCCTTTAATTATATGACTGAATCTTTGCAGAAATACATTGTCAATTTGAAAGATATGACGGCGAAAGAAGAGCGGATTGCCTCCGAGCTGTCCGTGGCGGCGAAAATCCAGGCGGATATGGTGCCTACAAATTTCGAGGATTTTAACCGCCGTGAGTTCGACATCTATGCTACGATGACGCCGGCTAAGGAAGTAGGAGGGGATTTCTACGATTTCTTCTTTGTGGATGAGAATCATGTGGCACTCGTTATGGCGGACGTATCCGGGAAAGGCGTGCCTGCAGCCCTGTTTATGATGATTTCCAAGACCCTGATTAAGAGCGCGGCACAGACGGGCCTTCAGCCGAAGGAGATTTTTGAGAAAGTCAATAATCAGCTCTGCGAAAATAATGAAGCGGAAATGTTTGTAACATCCTGGATCGGTATCCTGGAGATTTCCACCGGGAAAATGAAATGCGCCAATGCGGGACATGAATATCCGGCTGTCAGAAAAAAGAACGGTCCGTTTGGATTATTTAAGGACAGGCATGGTTTTGTACTTGCCGGAATGGAAAATTCACGCTATAGAGAATATGAACTTGATCTGGAACCGGGGGATGCGGTTTTTGTCTATACGGACGGTGTAGCAGAGGCGACGGACGGCAGCCAGGAACTGTACGGTACGGACAGGATGATCGGAGCACTGAACCGAAAGCCGGATGTAAGCTGCAAAGAATTGCTGGAGCTCGTGCACAGGGATGTCGATTCCTTTGTCGGTGAAGCACCGCAGTTTGATGATATTACAATGCTGTGTCTGGAATACAGAGGCGTGTAGATTCCGAGGCGTTGGGATTCCGTGAATGTAGGGCTTAGCTGCCGGAATCTACAAGGCACAGAGGAAGAGCCGTGAGGGGTTCTTCCTCTGCTGAAATATTTGCCTGTAGAAAACGAAATGATGAACTTAAAAAATGCTGGTGCATCTTCTCTGCTGAATTGTTTTACGTATTTGCAAAAATAATGAAAGCCTTAAAATGAGGCTTTCATTTTTTGTTAAAATGTTTACGTACAGAAAGTGCAGGGGAAGATATCAGGCAATTCGGAACCATGGATGCCGGAAGCTTAACCGACGACGGCGACCGCGTCGGCGAAAACATGGACGAAAAGCCCGGTAATCTTTTCGGTGTACTTTTTGTCCTCTGCTGAAAGGCCGCTGATACCGGCCTGCTGGCCGGCTTTTGCATGAATGGAAAAAGCTGCGCCATTTTCCCTGAGCTGCATGGCTTCTTCGATTTCTTTCCGTGTTTCCTGTGCTTTGTCTTCAGCATTTTTCGGGATAGACGCCCCGTAATTTACTGTAAGCGTTCCCTTATTCAAAATGATTTCAGCGAATTTTTTCTTCTGTGTATTATTTCCGTTTATCGTACAATAATAGGTGAATCCCGGAAATGAAAGAACATTTTCCCGGCGGATGGTATATCTTGCCATATCGCTGACGCCTTTTCCCAGCTTTGAAGCCATTGCGTTCCCGACACGTCTGTCTTTTGGAAAATTCATGAACGCCCGGTCAAGTGCCGAGAAAAATGCAAGAAGTTCAGGCGTGCATCCGGCCTTGTCAAAGACTTCGTCTTCCGTTACGGACTTCTTGTTAATCTTTGTATCCGCATCGGTGAGGGAAGAAAGGCCGAGGCATTCCCTGAAAAGATCCCAGCTCTTTTCGTCCCGGACAATTTTAAGAAGCCTGCTGAGGAAAGCGCGGTCTTTCTGCCGTTCATTTTCCGTGAGCCCGGCTTCCGTAAGGCAGAGTTCCAGCTTATTCGGAACCTCCTGATTTTCTGCTGCTTCTTTGCTGCCTGCTGTACCCTTTTTGGTGCGGGCAGTTTTTTGCGGCATGCAGAAGTCACAGACGTCTTCGTACAGGATGTCTTCGTGGCGAATGAGCTGGTGATACAGTTTTTCAAAGGCCTGCTGCATGCAGAGGCTTGCCAGCATACACTGCCGGAAATGTGCGTCTTCCGGAGTATCGTCCTGCTTTTCGACAATATAAAGAAGTGTAAAAGCATTGACCATGCGCTTGATCCGCCGCGGATTGCTGCCGACGGAAAGCTCAATCAGGCCGGTGATATTTGAGAGCTCTTCGTTCGTCATGGGAATCATCGGCTCGAAGCTTGTCCGTACAAATTCTGAAATATTATAATCGGATTCCGGCATGTTGAACGGAACCTGGATCATTTTCTCGAAAAAGCTTCTGCCCTTGTCATTTCCAAAATCATCGCCGTATTTTTTACGGATGCCGCGCGTCACGACCTCGGTATCGACCGCCAGGATAAAGACGCAGTGTTTGCAGTCGCAGAAGATTTTAATTGTTTCGAGGAGCTCGATTGCCTTTTCGGGTACAAGGCGGTCAAGATCGTCGATGAAAATGACAAGCTTTCCTTCAAAGCCGTCTTCCGGCGTATCCTCTGTAACGCCCAGCTTTTCATTAACGCATTTCTGGAAGGTATCGCGGATATTATTTACGGCATTAGTCTTTTCACAGAGCACAGCCGCAATATCGTCTTTAGTTTTCTGAAGATCGATTCCCGTAGCGGCTTTTACCCTGTCCAGCATGATGTTCGTTGCGTCTCTAGCGGCGATGCCAAGGATCTCTTTTAGCTTCCGATAGGATTCTTTTTCTTCCGGGGCATCTTTTGCCGTACCGCTTTTTTCAAGCTCGTCTGTCAGCCGTGAAATGAAAACTGTCGGGAGGTTTTCGTCCATGCCGAACTGAGAGAAGGTCCAGGTATTGAAATTGATCCAGTAGATTTTCCCGGCTGTGTCTGCATTTTCCAAAACATCCTTCTCGACGCGCTTCATAAGGCTGGACTTGCCCGTCCCCCATTCTCCCTGAATGGAAATGGTCATCGGCGTATTGCAGCGGCGGATGAAATCCGCAAGGCCTGTTTCATATTTTTCCATCCCCAGACTGTCATTTTCTGCTGCTGCGTCATTAAAGCCGACTCTGTTTTCCATCTTGATATCCGCCTTTCCGGAATTCTGCACTCAGGTTTTGCAGGAAACTTTTGCACCTGAACGCCTGCCTTATATTATACTTCATCTACGCGTGATTTCACACGAAAATCTTTGAACGCTAAAAAGCGGTATCCGGTGCAGCGCGCATACAAAATACTTGTAAAAACAATAGAAAGTTATAGAATGAATAATGTTTTTACCGCCGTATCCGATCCGGCGGATTCTTAAGAAAAGGAGCAGCAGGATGTTCAGGAAAATGAGAAGAAGCAGGCAGGAACTGCCGGTGGAGGAAACGCTTGAGATTATGGAGAAGGGAACAACAGGTATCCTCGGTGTCCTGGGAGATGACGATTATCCGTATACGGTTCCTGTTAATTATTTGTACCGGGACGGAAAGATAATTTTCCACGGTGCCAAAGCCGGCCATAAGTTTGACGCTATGCAGAAGCATGATAAAGTGTCCTTCTGCGTGATCAGCAGGGACGAAATCGTTGCCCGGAAGGTGACCGATTATTTTGAGAGTGCCATTGCCTTCGGAAGAGTGCATATGATCGAAGATCCGGATGAAAAGCTTCAGGCGGCGTATGCCCTGGGCCGGAAGTTTTCACCGGAGGAAGCCGTCCAGGATGACATCGACAGGTCATACCGGAATGTCGTAATGTACGAGATTGAAGTTGAGCATCTGACAGGCAAGAAAGCTATTGAGCTGGTACACTAAGAAATTATGAATATCCGTGCGGCCGGGCAGAAAGGCCATTGAATTGTTGCACGGAAAGAATTGCGGAAACATAAGTCAGGCTGCGTCATAATAAAATATCAAAAGGAGTTGCCACGCTTAGTGATTAGAGCGGCAGCTCTTTTTTTATAGAAAAAATGAATGGGGCTGTCACTTTAGAGCTTGCTCTGCTGCCTCAGGTGACCCACCAGATTCAGATCTCCGGAGAGACAGCTTCGTTTCTTTGAATCAAAGATATAAAAATGTTTAAAATGAAGATTAAATGTTAAATATCAACAAAAATGACCTCACAAATATATGAAATAGTCACGATTATTTTTATTTTCAATGAGAAATGTTGACAATAAAGAAAAATATGATTAATATAAAGAACGTAACAAAGATGCACATAAACAAACGCAGAAAGATGCGAAACAATAAGCAATCATAGACAAGGAGGTCTATATGAAGGCACTGGCAAGGTATGGTAAAGCTTTTGGCGGTTATCGTTTGATTGATGTTCCTACACCGGAGTGCGGTCCGGAAGATATTATCATCAGGGTGAGAGCAGCTGCAATCTGCGGTGCAGATATGAAACATTTTCGCGTTGAGAACGGATCCGATGAATTTAATTCTGTCCGCGGCCACGAATTTGCAGGGCAGATTGTTAAAGTAGGGGAAGAAGTTAAAGACTGGAAAATCGGACAGAGGATCGTATCGGATAACAGCGGACATGTCTGCGGTACCTGCCCGGCATGTGACAAAGGTGATTTTCTCTGCTGCGAGCATAAAGTCAACCTTGGGCTTGATAACAACAGATGGGGCGGCGGTTTTTCCAAATACGTAAGGATTCCGGGAGAGATTCTTCGCATCCATAAACATGCTATCTGGGAAATCCCGGAAAATGTCAAGTATGAAGAAGCAGCAGTTCTTGACCCAATCTGCAATGCTTATAAGGCAGTCGCACAGCAGTCGAAACTTCTTCCGGGCCAGGATGTAGTCGTGTTCGGTACAGGCCCGCTCGGCCTCTTCTCGGTACAGATCGCAAGAATCATGGGCGCTGTCAATATCGTCATGGTCGGACTTGATGAGGATACGAAGGTCCGCTTCGGAATTGCAAAAGAATTAGGCGCGACACACTGTGTCAATGGATCGAAAGAAGATGTTGTTGCACGTTGCACGGAAATCTGCGGTCATGACAATTTGGGGCTTGTGATTGAATGCTCCGGCGCCAATATTGCTCTGAAGCAGGCCCTTGAGATGCTTCGCCCGAATGGTGAAGTCGTTCGTGTCGGCATGGGCTTCAAACCGCTGGAATTCTCTATTAATACTATTACAGAGTGGAATAAGAGCATTATCGGACATATGGCTTATGATTCGGAATCATGGAGGAATTCCATCCGTCTTCTTGCCTCGGGAGCTATTAAAGTACAGCCGATGATCACGCACCGCATGGGACTGTCTCACTGGGAAGAAGGCTTTACGGCAATGGCGAATAAAGAGGCCGTAAAGGTCATATTTACTTATGATTATCCGGATGCGGATACAGCGGAATTCGGAGAGAAACTTGACTGAACCTGAAAAGATGGAGGAATCAGAGATGGAAAATGAAAGAAAACTGAAACTTGCGCCGTCGATGGGGTGCTGCGATTTGTTTGACTTTAGACACCAGGTTGAGTTTATTGATCCGCGTTCTGATTTCCTCCATATCGATATTAAAGACGGCAACTATGTGAAGACTTACAGCATCGGTCCTGATTTTATGGCTGCTTTGAAAGAGCATGTTAAGACACCGATGGACGCACATCTGATGGTAAGCCACCCTCAGGAAATCATAGAAGACTGTGCGAAGGCAGGAGCTGCCTGTATTACACCGCATACGGATTGTATCGAGAGCGATGCTTTCGTGACCATCAACAGAATCTTAAGTCTGGGTTGCAAAGCAGGTATTGCACTGAATCCGTCATCTTCGCTTGAAGCAATAAGGTATTATCTTCCGCTTCTTTCCAAGGTTACCGTGATGATTGTGGATGCCGGTTATGCGGGACAGAAAGTTATTACCCAGATGTATGATAAGATTTCCACTCTTGCGAAGTGGAGAGCGGAAATGGGGCTTTCATTTTTAATAGAGGCGGACGGTTCCATGAATGCGGATGTCTACAGGCCTCTTTACGAAGCGGGAGCGGATGTTGTTGTATTAGGGCCGCCGGCTCTTTGGAAGAAAGATCCGGATATTGAAAAGGCATGGTCTGTTATGGAACAGGAAATGAAAGCTGCACTGAAAGACGCAAATAGAAATATTTGATAAAAGGGATCTGATAAAAAAGAAAGGTAAGGTAATTTCGATGTCAAAGCAATCTTCCGTAAATATTGGAGCAAGACTGGATCGTCTTCCGAATTCACAATGGCATGTCAAGATGTGGCTGGTGACTGCTTTTGCACTTCTTGTCTGCTGGTCGAATGGTATCGGCGGTTCTATTCAGAACATTCTTCTGAATGAAGTACACTGGCTGGAAAAAGGATCGACGCTTCTTGCCATGTGGACGACGGTTTATACAGCAGGACAGCTGTTCGGAGCCCTGATCGGCGGTCCGATCGGTGATAAAATAGGCAGAAAAAAGAGTATTCTTCTGTATGAAGCCATTCATATTATTTCAATGCTCGGCGGCGCTTTTTCGCCAAATGTCTATGTCCTGTATTTCTTCAGGCTAATTCAGGGTCTGGCACTCGGAGCACTTTTGGTTGTTCTGTTTGCAGGTTTTACGGAATACGTACCGGGAAGAAACCGCGGAACATGGTCGAGCCGTACTTCATTTATCGGAAACTGGGCACACCCTGTCTGCAACGGCATAGCGCTTCTGATCGTCGCTACAGGCGTCAGTTATGCAGTTAACTGGAGAATCCAGTTCATCATTCCGTCGGTTCTTTCAATCATTGCTTCAATTTTTGTTTATAAGAAATTTCCGGAATCTCCGAGATGGCTGGAGTCTCAGGGCAGATATGAAGAAGCGGATAAAATCATGACGGAGATCGAGAAAAACATCGAAGCATCCACAGGGAAGCCGCTTCCGCCGGTTGAAGAAGCACCTAAGGAAGTTAAACAGCTGCCGTATTCTGCATTGTTTAAAGGCAAGCTGTTAAGAAGGACCATCGTAGGCTCTCTTGTACTGATTGGAATGAATACGATTCAGTACACACTGATGAACTGGATGCCTTCAATGCTGAAATCACTAGGCTTTGATACTTCTCAGTCACAGTTTATGACAATGTTCGGTCTTTTCGGTGCACCGTTTGGTATTTTTATCGCTTCACTTATTATGGATAAGATACCGCGCCGTGCAATGGGCGTAATCCTTCTGGCCTGCATGGCTGTTCTCGGAATCATTACCGGGCAGCAGACGAGCGAGATCGGACTGATTGTCTGGACATTCCTTCTTAATACAGTAATTTATATGTATGTATGCTATGCTTCCGCAGTATATGTCCCGGAAATGTGGCCGACTTCGGCAAAACTGTCAGGATCCGGATTCAGCAATGCCATGGGCCGTGTCAGCAATATTTTCTTCCCATTCCTGGTTACCTATGTTGCAAATGCAATGGGAGCAAATGGTGTGTTTGTCCTTATTTCTATCGTAGCTGTGATTATTGCAGTCTGCATCATTTTCCTTGGTGTTGAGACACGGGGAGAATCAGTAGAAGACATTGGAAATGTATAACAAATGATGAACAGGAGGAATTTGGAAATGAAGAATACAGAAGCCATCCTTGTGACACCGGGAAAAATGGAAATTCAGGACTGCCCGGTACCGGAACCAAAAGATAATGAAGTTCTTGTAAAAGTTGAATATGTCGGCATCTGCGGATCCGATGTCCATGGATTTCAGTTCGGACCGTTTATCCCGCCTAAGGATCCGAATCAGAAGATCGGGCTGGGACACGAAGTTGCCGGTGAAGTCGTAAAGATCGGTGCAGCTGTAACGAAGTTTAAACCGGGAGATAAGGTTCTTCTTGAGCCGGGCGTTCCGGACGGAAAGAGCGAGTACTGCCTGTCAGGTCATTATAATATCTGCCCGTCCGTGGATTTCCTGGCCACACAGCCGAATTACCGCGGGGCGCTGACAAATTATATGGTTCATCCGGAAAACTGGACCTATAATCTTCCGGAAAACATGACTTCGATGGAGGGCGCGCTTGTAGAACCTGCAGCTGTCGGAATGCATGCGGCGATTCTGGGCGGCGCACGTCTTGGAAAGAAAATCGTTATTCTCGGTTCGGGCTGCATCGGCCTTATGACGCTGCAGGGCTGCAGAAGCCTTGGTGCTTCTGAAATCGTTGTGGTGGATATGCTGGATAAGCGTCTGGGTATGGCAAAACAGCTTGGAGCAAAATACGTGATTAACGGCGGAAAAGAAAATACTGTCGAAAAGGTCAGGGAACTGTGGCCGTTAGGTCCGGATATTGTCTTTGAGACTGCCGGAGCCAAGCCAACAGCTATGCAGGCAGTTGAGATGGTAGCCCGCGGAGGAAAAATCATGATGGTCGGCACGCAGTCCGGGCCTGTACCGATTGATTTCCTGAAGATCAACAGAGAAGTCACGATTCAGACTTCCTTCCGTTACTGCAATAATTATCCTATGACGATTGAAGCGATTTCATCCGGAGTATTTGATGTAAAGTCTATGGTTACCAATGTTTACGACTATCAGGATGTACAAAGGGCATTTGAAGAATCGGTAAATGACAAGGCCAATATTATTAAAGGCGTTATTAAGGTTTCTGACTGAGAAAGGAGTTTGAAATGATTGGAGATATCAGGTATTGGGAAAAAAAAGCAAGCGAGGAACATTTTGCCATTCCGCATTTTAATGTATGGAATGCGGAGATGCTGGAGGGCGTTATTGATGCAGCGGAAGAAGCCGAAGCCCCGATTATTATTTCTTTCGGAACAGGCTTTACGGGCACAACAAATTTTGAAGATTTCTGCTATATGATGGAGTCGATGGCTAAGAAAGCCAGAGTACCTGTAGTGATTCATTGGGATCACGGCCGCAGCATGGAAATCATCAGGAATGCTTATACACATACCATGAATTCTGTTATGCGTGACGCTTCTGCTCTTCCTTTTGAAGAAAATATTAAAGAAATCCAGGCAGCAGTGAACTTTTTCCATCCGCTCGGTATTCCTGTGGAAGCAGAGCTTGGACATGTTACGAATCCCGGAGACTATGAGGAAGCATTAAAGCATTATAATTATACGGATCCTGATCAGGCGGAAGAATTTGTAGAGCGCACGGGATGCGATTCCCTGGCAGTCGCGATCGGAAATCAGCACGGCCCGTATTCGTCGACGCCGAAGCTCAACTTTAATGTTGTCGAAAGATGCAAGGCAGTCGTTAAAGTTCCGTTGGTCCTGCACGGCGCATCCGGAATAGGGGATGAAGATATAAAGAAATGCATCTCCCTTGGTATTGCAAAGATCAATATCCATACGGAACTTTGTGAAGCCGCTATGAATGCCATTAAAGAAAATACGGATAAGTCTTTCCTTGAGCTTGAAAGAATCGTGAGGGATGCCGTAAAGGCACGTGCTCTGTATAAAATCAGGCTTTTCGGAGACGAAGGCAAAGCAAAAGATTTTAAGGCAGCCAGTGAAATCGGAGTTAAAAAACAGCAGGACGGTGATTTCTGTGAGTGATATCCGTAAGACTAACCTGGATGTGATCTGTGTCGGTGCCGCTATTGTGGATATCCCGCTGCGTCCGGTAAGCAAGAATATCTTTGATTGCGAATCTTATCCGCTGGATGATATTTCCATGACGATTGGAGGAGATGCAATTAATGAAGCAACCATTATCTCCAGACTTGGAAAGAAAACCGGGCTGATCTCTCTTGTCGGAGAAGACGCTGTCGGAAATTATATTCTGGAACATTGCGATAAAACAGGAATTGACCGGACGGGGGTATGTGTTGATAAAGATGTCCGTTCTTCCATTAATGTCGGACTTGTTACGGCAGACGGGGAAAGAACCTTCGTAACCAATAGAAACGGCAGCCTCTGGAAAATGACGATTGATCATGTTGATCTTAGTCTGATACCACAGGCGAAAATACTTTCTATGGCCAGTTTTTTCAATAATCCCAGAATTGATAATGATGCAATGGTCAGGATGTTCAGAATTGCCAAAGAACACGGCATGACGATCTGTGCAGATATGATTAAGCCGCGTTTGAATGAAAAGCTGGAAGATGTTAAGGAAGCTCTTGGCTATGTTGACTATTTCTTTCCGAATTTTGACGAGGCATGTCTCCTGACCGGAGAGAAGGATCTTGAAAAGGCGGCGGACAGGCTTCTTGCATCAGGGCTGCAACATGTTGTAATTAAGACCGGAAAAAAAGGCTGCTACATCAAGAGTTTTGACGGTACGGTTCTTGAAGTGCCGGCTATGAAGGGTATTACCGCCGTCGATACCATCGGGGCAGGAGACAATTTCGCATCCGGTTTCATAACCGGCCTGCTTGAAGGAAAAGACATCAGGGAATGCGCAAAGTATGCCAATGTAACAGCTTCAATTTCCGTACAGAGCACAGGTGCAACAGGCGGGGTAAAGAACCGCGGTATGGTAGAAGAACGGTTGAAAGAATACGATCAGCAGTACGGGCAGGAATAAAATCCTCCGGTAGATGCAGAAGGGACTATTTTATGAGATATATGGAATTAGGAAGTTCAGGAAGAAAGATTTCAAAAATGGGTCTTGGCACATGGGCAATCGGGGGCGGCCCGGCCTGGAACGGAGACCTTGATGAAAGGGTATGCATTGATACGATTGTTAAAGCAGTGGATGCCGGGATTGATCTTATCGATACTGCGCCTGGTTATAATTTCGGGAACAGTGAGATAATTGTCGGCAAAGCGCTTAAAGAAGTTGACCGTGAAAAAGTCTGCCTTGTTACAAAATGCGGCATTGTATGGGAACGTGAAGGAGCCCTGTTTAATAAAGTGGGAGATCGTCAGCTGTATAAGCTGCTGACCCCGGAATCTATCCGGAAAGAAATCGAAGATTCTCTTCGCAGGCTCAAGACAGACTATATCGACGTTTACATGACG
>DCDB01000253.1 GCA_002316215.1 Lachnospiraceae bacterium UBA1066
TCAAGAGGATTCAGCCTTTGGCAGAACAACATATTACACTCATCCATCTCCAATAAGTTCATACTCTCAGAATGGCGATATCTTTCATACCCAGCACGCAATGATTTACGCGCAACCATTCAGGGTTCGGTTTTCTGCCTTGCGCCCAAGCGATGAGCGCGGCAGGTATGTCTGCTCCAGCCTCATGTGAGAACGGATAGTGGCCACCAAAACGGGGATTTGCCTCCAGCAAAAGAGGGCCTTGATGATCCATCATCACATCCACATCAAGGAGCCCGATATGACCTAATTTTTCACCTACCATCTTGCCGAATGATTCAAGTTCAGGATGATCGACTGTAACAGCAGCATCGGTTTCTCCTGCTCTCATGGCCAACTTACGTTTCACAAAACATGCTGCGAAACGGCCGTTCAGATCGTTTATGACATCCAAACCGTATTCAGTACCGGTAATGTATTCCTGGATTATTAAGTTTTCTTCTCCCGATTTTGCCAGTAACCTGTTTGATTCCATGCGCGAGATTTTTCGTTGAATCAGCAGGCAAGCAGCCCGTAGTTCATCTTCATTGTATGCCGTCTCGAGGCATATGGAACCTTGACCCCTTCGGGGCTTAATTATCAGTGGGTAACTCAACCGTGCATCCTCTAACTGTTTCAGTGCCTCTGCAAGTCCAAGGGCCGTTCTGGGGACGCGTATACCTTCGTGAACTCCAAACTCAAAAGTTGAATATTTATCGAGGCATGTATCCAGAACAGGCAAACTTGACACTACAGGAATGACGCCAAGCCGATGAAACTCATCAGAAGCCCGGGCTATAAAGGGTGCTTCCCAATCATGCAGAGAGCAGAGGATACGGACTTTAAACTCTTGACAAATCTCTAGTAATCGTTCGATAAATCCATTCTCACCAGCCTGTGGGACAGTAAATGAGTGATCAGCTGCCAGCATACCGGCAGTATTGGCCTCTGAATTTGAGGCAATGACCAGCCCACGTCCGGCCAGTGCCTTTTGAAAGTAGCGGACAAGATAACTACGGCGGCCAACGCTGCTCAATAAGATATTCAAAACACCCTCCTGAAATACTTTTGGAATTCAGGCTGTGTATACCGGTTCTTGATATACTCAGGGTGATATACAAAAACCGTGAATTCAAATAGAGCATAGTTGTGCAATATGACAAAAAAACGGCTCAGGTGATCCACAATGAAATTAAGGAGCTTTGGCAGATTGCAATAGTAAACTTCTGTTTGGTAGAAATCAACAAAAGGTGTGATGTAATTAAAAGCAACGCCCTTTTTGCACATGGTGAAGGAGTTCAAGATCAACGATTGCGCATAGGCCTCCCATCGCCTGATAGGTATGTCCCGGCGTTGGTGGAATAAACCGCTCATCACTACATAGTCGTAATGATCTTCAAATGGCTGTTCTGATATGTCTCGAAGGTAGAACTGCAATTCTGGATAGCGTTTTTTGGACTCCAAGTAGTAGTCCTCAACAATTTCAGACCCAGAGTAATCAACATCAAGTCCTGGGTAATTGGCCTTCAGGTAAGCATAGTAATCGGATAATCCCATGCCGACATCGTGAATCGAGAATTGTTGATCTCCTGCAAATATCTTTGAAAGCTGTTCATAGCGAAGCCGTTTGTGCTCAAGAGATTCCGAACTCACAGCCATTGGAGTTCCCTTGTACTTTTCATAGAGCTGTTTGAAGTGTTCTATCTGTAACTTCTTTACGTCGTTCATAGCATATCCTCTGTGAAGCATATGCTTTCCGGACTGATCAATTGGCCAGGTCTGTATGAGCGGCGGCATCTGAAATAGCGATCATATCGTTGAATCCTTTTTAATACCAAGCTGGCTGTATCTCCCTTGCGGGATACCAGGAAATATCCATTCGGCAGTTGTGAAGCAACGATTTCCTTATCTATCAATGAGTTAGGGGTTGGTTGCAGTGAGGTCTCGCGAAGAAAGTAGTATGCATCTGCAGCCCTAAAGTATGGGCCGAGATACCGGAAACTCTCCTGGGTATTTGCTTGTATGAAATGATGGATCTCCGTAAGCGGTCTGGACCAATCGATCCGTAGAGACTCTTTCTCCCATTTCCACTTTGGGTAATACTGACCGATAAGGTTCTGACTCTTTCCGATTGCTTCGCCTCGCACCGTCTTCTCTTCAAACAACTGCAAAACTTTAAGCATCTGCCGGGCACCTAAGTCGCCCAGTTTTGCAAAGAGTTCCTGTGGAGTCTCGTCATCAAGAACTTTTATCGAATCCTGTACTATGATCTTGCCAGTGTCGAAGCTTTCATCAACGAAATGGATCGTTGAGCCGCTTTCTTTTACACCATGCAGCAGCTGCCAACGGGTTATCGATGTGCCCCGGAACAAGGGCAAAAGAGAAGGGTGAGTATTAATACAACCAAGAGGGGGATGCTTGAACACATTTTCTGGGATCAGCTCGTGCCACCCACCACCCAGCACAATTAAATCCGGATTCAACTCCTTAAGTTTCTGAAAAAATGATTCTGACTTCATAGTATTACATTTGACAATTGGGAGCCCCGACTTCTTGGCCAACAGCTCCTCAGATCGTGTGTTTTTTAATGGGCGGCAACGATAATAACGGCATTCCAGCGAGTACAGGAACCGTGCAAGGTGATGAAACACTGGCAGTTTGTACCAATTGAATTCATCTTTCAGGACTACTGCCACAATATTGACTTTATGCCGGATCAGGGCATTGAGGATCTTATATCCCGAGTGATTAAAATGGCGTGTCACATAAAGGATTCTGATGGTGTTATGCGGCTTGATGTGGGAGTATTCGCGAATACCTGACTGGTGATTGTATTCTCTCTTGCAATCTTCACATGCGGTGCCTAGATTCACTGCTTCTTCCAGATTGGACGCAGGATGTGCTAACGGATTGAGGCTTATCCGGCTGACGATGTTGTCTCTCTCAGGATACCCGAACCAAAGGAAATTAAAATTACTTTCACCATTATTGTTCCAGCTGTCAGCCGGTGCATTCAACAATGAATAATGAAAAGTATTATAGCTCATCGCGAGTCTCATATGTTGATGACACTAGTTCATGTCGCCTTGCCACCGTATGTGGTTTTAATAACATACCCATCAAAACAATTTGTATACAGCTCCTAGCCATCTTAAATCCGCACTTTATCCACAGTAGACAATTGCTAATTCCTGGTCGCATCATATTTCATTTTTACAGAAATCCCCCAGTTAACTTCCTTGATTTCAAAACACTCATAGTTTCTCATCGGGACGAGTTCTTCGACTACCATCCGAACGGCGGGTGTGTTTTTTTCGTCTTCGGAGTACTGGGCATAGGGGTCTTTCCCTTCACTTAAGGCCTTTTTATAAGCAGGTGATTTGTTTATCGTCCAATTGAGATCGTCGAATATTATTATTCCGCCTGGCTTTAGGAGTAAGTCGATGAGGAAAAAGCCGAAACCTGTATTATCCCATGTGTGAGCCCCATCCAGATAACAGAAATCAAAGACAGGCTCCTTTGTGTCCTTTATGATCTTGGCCAGCTCCCATGTGTATGACCTTTTGCAGAATACCGGAGTGACTCTGTGAGATAGATTGTAGCTGTTGAGAAGTTGTATAATGTTCGGGTCTTTTTCTCTGGCGATTTCCAGGTCAAATGTTGTCAGGTGACCCTCGCCGATTTCTTCAAAGATCGATGCTATCAGTATGCTGCTCTTGCCATGGTAGAATCCAACTTCTATCGCATTTCTAAAATTATTTTCCACGATGATGCTTTTTATGATCTCGGCCTGCCTGTATCTCATGTATGGGATATTTTCCAACTCCTTGCATAACTCTTCTATTGATTTCATGCCAGACTTCCTCTTTTTTTCGTATAGTGTTTATGCCCTCTTATTTGATTGATAACCTGCATGACGCGATCGAGTTCCAAGTCAGGATAGATGGGCAGACAGAGCACCTTTTGCGTGATCTCCTCGGCTGTGGGGAGATTGCCGGGCTGAGCCGACTCCAACCCCTTGTAGGTGGGGAACTGGCTGATCAGAGGGTAAAAGTATCGTCTTGAAAAAATACCATTTTTCTTCAATGCGTCATACAATTCATCTCTCGATTTTCCGTATTGTTCTTTATCGATAAGTATTGGAAAATATGCATAATTATGTCTTACCCCAGGGACATCTTCAAGACAGGTAATCCCTGGTAATCTACTGAGATTCAGTCGGTAGTATTCTGCAATTTTCTTTCTTTTTTCGATGGATTGATCCACATAATTTAACTGCAACAGGCCCAGGGCAGCCTGGAATTCGTTCATCTTTGCATTGATTCCCGGTGCGACGACTGTGGTTTCGCCTGCAAATCCGAAGTTTTTTAGGAAATCTATCCTTTTTTTCGTTACTTCGTCATGACTGATGATCGCTCCCCCTTCAAAGGTAGTGAAAATCTTGGTGGCATGAAAGCTCAGGACAGAGAGATCCCCAAAGTTCAGAATAGAATTGCCGTTTATTGTGACGCCAAAAGCATGACATGCATCGTATATAACTTTCAAACCGTATATTCCGGCAATATCCTGAATTTTGGCAATATCACATGGATTTCCATAGACATGAACCGGCAGAATGGCTGTTGTTTTCGGGGTGATCGCCGCTTCAATCTTCTGTGGATCCAAGTTATATGATACCGGATCGATGTCACAGAATACCGGTTTGATTCCATTCCAGTGAAGGGCATGCGTTGTTGCTACAAAACTGAAAGGGGTTGTTATGACTTCCCCGGTAATACGCAATGCCTGGAGGGCACAGATCAGGGCGAGCGTTCCATTTGAGAAAAGGGAAACATACTTTACGTTTAAATACTCAGCGAGCTTTTTTTCGAACATATCATGGTATATTCCCTTATTTGTGAGCTGTTTCGTCGACCAGATATGTTCAAGATACTCCTGAAATTCTTCGAGAGGCGGCAGGAAGGGTTTGGTCACATATATTGGTTCATATTCTTTCATCATTCCCTCCGTTTTTAAGTCTTGTTGCGCTCTTACCATTCCGCTTTCCCTTCCGCCGGATTTCCCCGAAATCAGACTCTGCTGACACGGGAGACTTTTCCAAAGCGTGTATAATATGCGACACTCTGTACACATATGTTGGACAAGCAAGATACATGCCTTGGGTATATTGGGAAAAAACCATACAAAACTAGTAGGTTGTATGGTAGTCCTCTTGGGAAGTAGTCAAATGTTTGACGAGTTTCCATGGGGATGACAAAGAGTGGATGATAATAGATGGTACCTGAGGGCGGAATCAAAGATTCAGCTAGCGAGGGGTCCTTCTGTAATGAGCATTGATAAGAGGAAAAAAAATTAAAGAATACAGTGTGCGTGACGATAAGAGAGACTGTAAGAGCAAATAGAGAAAGAAGAGTAAACAATGAAAGGAGGTGGATGGAA
>DCDB01000020.1 GCA_002316215.1 Lachnospiraceae bacterium UBA1066
GAGAAGCAAAAGAAAGATAAGCGGGAGGACTTTAAGCGAGGAAAGCTCAGTAAGCTGCTGATTGTCCTCGCTGTTATCTGCCTGATCTGTTCATTTTCCAGCTTTGGAAACGGAAGGATACCGGCGGGCCTGATTGCGTTTGTGCAGGCCCTCTTATTTGCTGCCGCATGGGCAGGCGGGATGCAGTATATAAAGCTGAAGCCGGAAGGAATAAACATCTGGATTATGGTTCTGGGATTTGCCCTGATCCTGCCATTTGGGATGAGCTATGGTAAGACGCAGGGCGGAAGCTCGGGCGGAAAGTGGACAGAAAATAAATATGCGGCATCCGGATCGTCTTTAAGTACAGCTTCGGGAAGTACAGAAGAAAGTACGGCGGCAGGAAGCCTGACAGCGGGAAATACGGCGGCCGCAGGGAATACAGCGGCAGGAAGTCCGGCGGCGCAGGATGCAGCAGGAAACCCTGCGGCAGGAAGTACATCAGCAGGGGATACAGCGGCGGCACAAAATGCAGTAAGTACAGCCGGAGAAGATGCGGCAGCGGCGAACGACAATGCAGCTGCCAATACAGCAGACGGTAATACAACAGATAATAACGCCACGGACGGGGATACTGCAGATACCGGACTTGTCACGCCGGAATTCAAAGCTGCGATGGACAGTTATGAAGCTTTTTTTGATGAGTATGTTGACTTTATGAATAAAATGAAGTCCACGGATAATACGGCGGAGATTCTTGCGGAGTATTCGGATTATATGCAGAAATATGCCGATACGATGGCAAAAATGGACGCCATTGATGAAAAAACACTCTCTGCGGCTGATGATGCCTATTATATCGAAGTGACGGCCCGTATTGAGCAGAAGCTTCTGCAGGTATCGGCTCAGCAGTAAAAGGCGTTTTTTCGAACTGCGATAACATTCATTTAACGATGCAGCTAAAATTGAAACCCTAAACTTTTTTTGACGATTGAAATCCTAAACTTTTTTTTGACGACTTGACAACTCGGAATAAGAAGATTATACTGCGTCATAAATTGATATTGCAATTAAGGTGTCAGACACCAGTATCAATTCAGCGCATAACAAAGGCGTTACTTGCTTCGGCAGGTGACGCCTTTTTTTACGTTATGCGCCGGTACATGAAGGCCAAATGTACCGGTAAGCCGTCAAAGAAACAGCAATCCGGGTAATTCAATCCGGGATATACACCACTATGATTCATTTGCGAAAGAAAAAGTAATCCGGAACCCCTGGCTCAGGATTTATGTTACTGTGAGCCATTTGCAAAAAAGGAGGAGAATTATGAAAAATAAAGGCGTGATGAAAAAAATGACAGGCCTGGCGCTTTCTGTGATTATGGCAGCCGGGCTTCTCGGCGGATGCGGTTCCGTATCAGCGTCAGACGAAAATACGGCGGCAGCGTCAGGCGGAAGCAGTACTTCGGTATCCGCATCGGGCGCGTCCGGGGGGACATCGGGAAGTAACGGGGTATCAGGAAGCGCCTCTTCTGCCGGAAGCGAATCTTCCGGGCAGAACGCGTCGGATGCAGGGAAGACGCAAGATTCCGGTACGGCCGGCGGCGTTTTAAAAGTCGGCATGGAATGTGCCTACGCTCCGTTTAACTGGACACAGGAAACGGATGCAGTCGCTAACGGCGAGACGGCGGTTCCGATCTCCGGTACCAATTATTACGCGTACGGTTACGACGTGATGATGGCAAAAAAGATTGCCGATCAGCTCGGCATGAGCGTCGAGATCCATAAAGTTGAGTGGGATTCCATTGGAATGGGACTTGATTCCGGCAACTACGACTGTATTATCGCCGGCATGGGGAAAACGGCGGAGCGCGAGAAAGCGTATGCCTTTACGTCGCCGTATTATTACCGTGATATCAGTATTACCGTCAAGAAAGGCGGAAAATTCGACGGGATTACGAAACTTTCTGATTTTAAGGGCAAGAATGCAAAGGTTACCACGCAGCTCGGGACGGCATGGGTGGATCTTATCGATCAGATTCCGGATGTTCAGGCCGCTGCCAATTACGAGACGACGGCGGAGTGCTTTATGGCCGTGGAAAATGGTGCAGCGGATGCCTGCGTTATTGATTTGCCGACGTCCGAGTCCGCGATCGCTACCAATCCGGATCTGACCATTCTTTCGCTTGATGAAAATGACACCATCAAAGATCCGACCGGTTCGACCAATGTATGCATTGCCACACGTCTTAAAGATACGGCTCTTCGGGATAAGATACAGGGAGCCATGGATGCTTTAGGCTGGTCGGACAAATCAAAAATGGATGAAATGATGAATGAAGCCATCAAGCTCCAGCCTGCAGCGAACTGACGAAATTCATTTGAAAAAAAGTTAAAAAGAGGAGGGCGGACATGTCTATGGCAGTTTTTATGACACAAGATCCCACAAATTCATTTCAATGGATGGTTTTTCTTGCGCAGAAATATTCCAGGCTTTTTCTGCAGGGCATGTGGATTACGCTGTATGTCGCTGTAATCGGTACGCTCGGCGGCTTTCTGCTCGGTTTTTTGATCGGGATTGTTGAGGATATGAAGATCAGCGCCGATGACAGCCCGGTGAAAAAAGTCCTGATTCGCGTGCTTAAGATCATCTGTAAAGTCTATGTCGAGCTTTTTCGCGGTACGCCGATGATCGTCCAGGCCATGATTATTTTCTACGGCATCAGCCAGACGGGCGTCCAGATCAGCCCGGATATCGCAGGAATTCTTGTAACGCTTCTCAACACGGGAGCCTATATGACGGAAACCGTGCGAGCCGGCATCAATTCCATTGACGCCGGACAGAAAGAGGGGGCGCTTTCTCTTGGAATGTCGCCGCTCAATGCCATGTTTATGGTCATCCTGCCGCAGGCATTTAAGAACATTATTCCGGAAATGGCAAACACATTCCTGACGAACCTGAAGATGACTTCCGTTCTCAATGTCATCGGTGTTTCGGAACTTTTCATGATGGCAAAAACGGCAGGCGGCACCTACTACAAATATTTCGAATCGTACCTGGTCATCGCCCTCATCTATCTTGTCCTGTGTTTCATTTTCAATCGGATTTTCAAGCTGATTGAGAAGAAAATGTCCGTCCGGAAGAATTACGCACTGGCCATTGAGTACATGACAAATGACTGAGGTGCCATAAGGCAGGCTGATATAAGCCAAAAGAGGAGGCGTTTATTTTGGAAAATGAAATTCTGCTGAGTGTTGAACAGCTTAATAAGTCTTTTGGGGATCATGAGGTGCTGAAACAGATTGATTTTTCTGTTACGGGCGGCGAGGTGATCTGCATTGTCGGGTCGTCGGGTTCGGGAAAGTCAACGCTGCTTCGGTGCATTAACCGGCTGGAGCACCAGACGTCGGGCAAAATCTATTATCACGGGCAGGAGGTGAGGGACATCCAGTCCGAGGTGAATAAGTACCGGGCGAAGGTCGGGATGGTGTTTCAGTCCTTTAATCTTTTTAACAATATGTCCGTCCTGAAGAATTGCATGGCGGCAACGCAGAAGGTTCTGCATTTGCCGCAGGAGGAGGCTTTTTCGAGGGCAATAAAGCATTTGAAATCGGTTGGCATGGCACCGTATATCAATGCCATGCCCGATCAGCTGTCCGGCGGGCAGAAGCAGCGGGTGGCCATTGCGCGGTCGCTCTGCATGAATCCGGAACTGCTTCTTTTTGACGAACCGACATCGGCGCTTGACCCGGAAATGGTCGGAGAGGTTCTGAACGTCATGAAAGCGCTTGCCGAGACGGGGCTTACGATGCTGATTGTGACGCACGAGATGGGGTTTGCGCGCGATGTTTCGACCAGGACGATTTTTATGGACAAAGGTTATATCGCCGAAGACGACGTGCCGGAGCGTCTTTTCACCAATCCCCAAAATCCCCGTACAAGGGAATTTTTGAGCCGGTTTATATCAGGATGACGCGAAAGCAGAAGCGGATTGATGCGGCAGGAACGGATTTGAGCCGGTTTGCCGCAGAGTGACGAAAATAATATGAGAAGGAAGGGGCAGACGTGGAAGAACATTTTGTGGTTACATTTGCCAGAGGCTTCGGAACGGGCGGGAAGGAAATTGCTTCGCGGCTTGCGAAGGAGCTCGGTGTGCATTGTTACGAGAATCGCATTCTGATGCTGGCTTCGCAGATGAGCGGGCTGGATGAGGCGCTTTTTGACGATGTAAATGAAAAAGTGCGGGAGAGGGGCGGCTTTTCCAATTTTCTCAGGGGGCTGCCGCGAAGCTTTTCTTATATTACCAGGGACAAGCCGTTTGTTTCGGACGATAAGCTTTTCGAATATCAGAAGAAGATAATCGAGAACCTGGCGGATACGGAATCCTGCGTGATCGTCGGAAAATGTGCAGATTTTGTTTTGAAAGGAAGGAAGAATATCGTCAGTATTTATATCGAAGCGCCCAGGGCATTCTGTGTGGCGCGGACGATTGAACACATGGGGGTAACCGAGGAGGTCGCCAATGCGACGATCGAAAGGACGGATCAATACCGGGCGGACTATTATGCTTATTATACTCATGGAAATTACTGGACAAATCCGGTCAACTACGACATGACGCTTAACAGCGAAAAGGCAGGAATTGATAATTGTGTCCGGGTGATCAAAGATTACATGGTGATTAAGGGCATCCTTCAGGATAAATAAAAGAAACAAATGAGAGAAACAAATGAGAGAAATAAGTGAGAGAAACAAGTGAGAGAAACAAGTGAGGCTGAGAATTTCATTTTAATATGGCAAGGAGAAAAATACCAACCCACAGCATCTTTAACAGCATAGCCCATTACCCGGAACAGGTAAAGAAAAGCTATGACTATATCATACGAGGAGAAAAATATGAAACTTAAGGATACGGGACTTACAGAACAGGACATCAAAGACAAGGTAAAAAAGTATATGATCGAGACGTACGAACGCTATGATTTTGTGGCGGAGACGGCGAAAGGAATGTATATGTATGCACCGGACGGCACGGCCTATCTGGATTTCTACGCAGGGATCGCCGTCAACGGGGCAGGAAACTGCAACGAGAAGGTTGTCGCGGCAGTGCGTGAGCAGTGCGGAGAGATCATGCAGACGTTTAATTATCCTTATACGATTCCGCAGGCGCTTCTTGCGGAGAAGATCTGCACGACGATTGGCATGGACAAGGTCTTTTTCCAGAATTCCGGTACCGAGTCGAATGAAGCCATGATCAAAATGGCGAGGAAGTACGGCGTGGAGAAATACGGGCCGCAAAAATATGAAATTATTACGGCGTGGGATTCCTTTCACGGCAGGACTTTCGGATCTATGAGCGCGACAGGGCAGCCGGATAATGCCTGCCAGATCGGCTTCGGCAACATGACCCCGGGATTCGTCTACGCGAAATTTAACGATCTGGATTCCTTCCGGGAGAAGATAACAGAGAATACGGTTGCCATCATGGTCGAGCCGGTGCAGGGGGAAGGCGGCGTTCACCCGGCGACCGCGGAATTCATGACGGGACTTAGGAAGCTTTGCGACGATAAGGGACTGCTGCTCCTTTTAGACGAGGTACAGACGGGTTGGTGCCGCACAGGCGCCGTCATGAGTTTCATGAATTACGGAATTAAGCCGGACATCGTTTCGATGGCGAAAGCCCTGGGCGGCGGCATGCCGATCGGTGCTATCTGCGCGACAAATGAGGCAGCAAAAGCATTTACGATGGGTTCGCACGGTTCGACCTTCGGCGGTCATCCGGTATGCTGTGCGGCCGCGCTAGCCGAGATTAATGAGCTTCTCGACCGCGGCTGCGCCGAAAATGCGAAAAAAATGGGAGATTATTTTTGCGCGAAGCTTGAGACGCTGCCGCATGTCAAAGAGGTGCGGCACCAGGGGCTCTTCGTTGGCGTCGAATTCGACGAAACGCTGAATGCGAAGGACGTCAAGCACGGCTGTTTCGACCGCAAGCTTCTGGTCACAGCGATCGGCGATCATATCATCCGTATGGTGCCGCCGCTTATCCTGGAAAAGAAGCATTGCGACGACGCGTATGAAATTCTAAAGCAGACAGTAGAAGCACTGTAAAAGGAGTGGGATAAGCGGCCGTTTCATCAGCTGCATAAAAATGGGTGCAGGAGCTGATAACCGGAAAAAACTTTTTAGAGAGTTTTTTTGAGGAGTGTGGAGACACACTCCTCTTTATATTAGAGGCGAAAATGGCAGCAAAGGCGGATAAAAGGCTTTCCCGAAAGCGATACGGATGTTATAATGCTTTCAAGGAGCAGCTTGTTTTATCAGCCGCTTTTGACTTAAGGAGGAGCCTTTGGGAAGACGCCCGCTGTGTCTCCTGTGTTCTCTGCTTATGGTTTTTCTCTTTTTCCTGCACCTTTTCGGGGTTCCGCTTCTGCCGGATCCGCCGGGTGCCGAAAGAGCGGATGCCTATCTTGATACGCCCTATACCGTTACGGTGACGGGGAGGGTCGTAAGTTCCGAAGCACAGGAAGACTATTCTATCTGTATCCTTAAGCAGACTGTTCTGTCTGTGAAATCCGAAAAGTTTAAATTAAACAGAGTCCGGCTTTCCTTTAAAATCCCGCGTCATTATGCTGTCGGGACTGTCATTTCCGCGCGCGGAATTCTGGAAAAGGTTACCGGGGCGACAAACCCGGGACAGTTTGACAAGACTCTTTATTACCGTGTCCAGAACATCGGCTATACGATGAAGAATCCGGACGTCACGGTTTTGAATCCATCCTGCGATTACCTTCTGGAAGGGCTGGCGCTTCTGCGCGAAGCAGCAGTGCAGCGCATACGCACGGTCTATCCGGCAGATGTATCCGATGTCCTCGGCGCCATGCTGACGGGGAGCCGCTCAATGCTTTCCCTGGAAGAAAAGTCGCGCTACCAGATGGGCGGCATTTCCCATATGCTTGCCATTTCGGGCCTGCATATCAGCCTTCTGGGCATGGGGGTCTTCAATCTTCTTCGGAAAATGAGGCTCGGGATGAAGCCGGCAGCGTTCGTGTCAACAGGCCTGCTGCTTTTATACGCGATTCTTACCGGAATGTCCGTCTCGACGCTGCGGGCCTTTATCATGTTTGCCCTCGTCATGGGAGCGAAGCTTTCCGGACGGACCTACGATTCCTTCACGGCTGCCGCTCTGGCCGCCATTTTAATCCTGATTGACAATCCGTACTACCTTTTTTACAGCGGATTCCAGCTGTCTTTTCTGGCGGTGACCGTCTGCGCCTTTTTCAGGAAGAGAAGCCGGCTGATGCTGGGCATCCTGCTGTATTTCTGCACGCTGCCGCTCGTGCTGCTTTCCTTTTACGAGATACCGCTTTACGGGATCCTGATCAACTTTGCTGCGGTGCCTTTACTGCCGTTTGTGCTGGGGTTCGGCATCCTGGGGACGGTGCTCGGAGGCGTTTTCGTCTGGCCTGCCGTCCTCTGCCTGCGCTTCTACGATTTCCTGCTTTCTCTTGCGCAGAAAATGCCTGCCTCTTCGCTGATTCTGGGAAAACCTTCCTCCTTCAGCCTGGTGGTTTACGGCGCACTTTTGGTTTCATTTCTCGTACTTTCGGAACGCTGGCGGCTGAAAAAGAAAAGGTTCTGGCTGCTTCTCATGCTGCCTCTGATGGTCGGCATTTTTGCCCTGCGTCCGCGTACGGGACTTGAAATGACTTTTATCGATGTGGGGCAGGGCGACGGCTGCCTCATCGAATCACCGGGCGGGCTGAATATCCTCGTCGACAGCGGTTCTTCGACGGCCATGGACGTCGGAACCTACCGCGTCCTGCCGCTTTTAAAATGCAGAGGGGTGCGGAAGCTGGATTACATCTTTGCAACGCACATGGATTCCGATCACATCGGAGGCATCAAAGAAATTCTGACCGCCGTCCGTGACCGGACGACGTCGCTTTCCGTCGGAACGCTCGTGCTGCCGTACGTCAAAGAAAGAGGAGAGACTTACCGTGAAATGCAAAAGCTCGCGAAGGAAGCGGGCGTACGCGTCCTGACCGTACAGGCGGGGGATTCATTTATCGAAGGAGGAGAGGCTGAAAGCGGGAAGAATTCAGAGAGTAAGCTGAATGTCCGCGTGCTGGGTCCGGAGCCTGCCGTTGAAGTAAGCCCAATCGATGAGAACGCCCAGTGCATCGTCCTTTCGGTTTCCTATGGGGACTTCGATGCGCTGCTCACGGGAGACGTCTCCGGGGCGGGAGAGGCAAACCTTGTAAAGATCCTGCGGAATCAGGATAAGGAATACGAGCTCCTGAAGGTTGCCCATCACGGATCGAAATATTCGACGCCGAAGGAACTTCTGGATCTCATCCGCCCGCAGATGAGCGTCATTTCCGTCGGGAAGGGCAATTGGTACGGCCATCCCCATGCCGAGCTTATCAAGCGGCTGAAGGCTTCCGGGACGGACATTTACGAAACCGAATATGCCGGAGCCGTAACCGTTACAAGCGACGGGAAGGGCTTCCGGGCGGAAAAGTTCGTAAACGGTCAGAGCATCGGGACGGCAGTCTACAATTCGGCAGCGTGATGTCCCCGGCAAAACTGGCAGGGCATGGTGGAAGACAGAAAAAGACAGAAACCGAAAGTACTTTCATCGTACGGGAATCCCTTTTGTGGTAGAATAAAGACAACAAGGCAACAACGGTCGGAAGAGGAGGCCTCAGCGTGAAAAAGAGTATTTGCACCTCAACATATTCCTTTCGGACACTCCGCGAAGGCGGATTCGTATACGTCGATAAGACGAAGGAGATTTTTGATTTGGTAAGGCCGGAAACTGCCCAGGTCTTTTGCGCGCGTCCGCGCAGGTTCGGCAAGAGCCTCATGATTTCGACACTTGAAGCTTTATTTCAGGGAGACCGGGAACTTTTTGAAGGGCTTTATATAACAGAAAATGAAGTGCCCTACAACTGGGAAGAATATCCTGTCATTCATCTGAATCTTACCAGCTGCAACGCTTCTTCACCGGAACGGCTTGAGGCGTGGCTTCGGCACGCAGTTCTTCTGATAGCGGATAACTATGGCCTGCATTTGCAGGAGAACTATGCGGAGATTATGTTCGAGAACCTTATCATAGGGCTCGTTAAGAAAAGTGGGAAAAAGGCGGTCCTTTTGCTTGACGAATATGATAAACCGCTGACAGACAGCATAAATAATCCAAAGCTTGAGGATATCCGTTCAGAGCTTGAAGGCTTTTACGGCGTCATCAAAGCTCAGGAAGAAAATCTGAGGTTCACATTTATTACAGGAGTAACACGATTCAGCCAGGTGTCGATTTTCAGTAAACTGAACAATCTTTCGGATATCAGTATGGCTAAGAATTATGCCACAATGTTCGGATACACGGAAGAAGAACTTCTGAATTATTTTGGAGAGCATATAGCAGATGCGGTGCATTCCGGCGTGCAGGATGCGGATGGAAATACACTTGGCAAAGATACGTTCATTGAGGCAATCCGGGCTCAGTATGACGGTTTCTGTTTCTTCCCGGACTGCGAGACCGTTTACAATCCGGTGTCGATCGGGAAGTTTTTTAATGGTGATTATTTATTCAAAAACTATTGGTATGAAACGGCGACGCCATCATTTCTGGTGGATTTGGCAAGAAAGAAGCCTTTATATCTTACGGACGCGGATAACCTGATTATTTCGGAATCCGGGCTTTCTGCGTTCAATCTTCAGGATTTCAGGAATCCTTCTTTCAGCAGGATACAGCTCATTGAACTCCTGCTTCAGACCGGATATCTGACGATTGCAGATTGGGCTCCGAACTATGGAACAGCGGATTTGTTCTACCGGCTTCGATTCCCGAATGAAGAGGTTTCTCTGTCTTTTGACCGGCTGCTCGTGCGCGCATATACAGGCATGGATGAGGGAGACTCTATGGTTTACGTACAGAGACTTATTCATTCTGCTTTTTCGGGTGACACAGATCAGATGGTTGACCTTTTGAAATCATTTTTTACCGGATTTTCCTATCAGGTCGATAAACCGGATGAAGGACATTTTCAGACAATCGTTTATTGCATTTTTAAGCTGTGCGGCATGCATATCCGCTCAGAGGAAACGACGAATATCGGACGGATTGATGCCGTGCTTCATTCCGGCGCCCATCTTTATATTATTGAGTTTAAATTCAACAAGACGGCAGGCGGGGCTGTGAAGCAGATCGAGAATACGAAATATGCAGAAAAATACATACTCTCAGCAAGAGAACACGGCCGCATGGTTCATTTGCTGGGGATAAATTTCTCCCTGAAGGACAGGAATATCATAGATGAATATAAAGAGAAAATAGTGGATTAAAGAAGAACACGGTGCCGGACACCAATGTGGGAGCCGCAGAGGCTCAGGGTGGCCGCGTACTGTCGCATGTCGAAGGGGTTCGAAGAGCAAGACCCAGAGCTGTTGACTTCTGCACGGCAATCGATATGGCATTCTGCCGTACGGATGCCACCCCTCATAGGCATCACGTGCGGCATGGGCCACTTCTGAATGGGAATCCGGGGGTGGTCTTTTTTGTGTTTGAGAAAGGCTTTATACTAAAAAGTATTTGTTCATTCAAACTAGGCGTACTATAATGGAAACAAGGGAATTCGTGCAGCAGTTGTTCTGCTCTTGAGGGGTGCAGAGTTGCGAAGAAGGGGCATCCGTCAGGGGAATCTTGAT
>DCDB01000182.1:0-4356 GCA_002316215.1 Lachnospiraceae bacterium UBA1066
TGCTTCTCTGTAAGCTCCTGCTTCTCTGTAAGCTCCTGCTTCTCTGTAAGCTCCTGCTTCTTCGTTTCAAGATAATCTAAAGTTTCCTCATAGGACATAAGCAGCGGGTCTTTGCGGATAAATGCCTGATAATCCGAAAAAGCCGCTAAAATTCCCGGTTCAGTAAAATAAAAGAAATTCAGCCCGTTATCATAATTCTGATAAATCAGCGTTCGGCTTGCGCATGTAGTTAATGTCCATCTTTTTGCAATCGTTTCCTTTTCCCGCATCAGCCGAAAATGATATTTTCCATTTTGTACAGCATTTTGCAAATCGTCCAAAAGAAGGATCCTCTCCTTTAATGACAGCGGTTCTTTAAAAAACTCTCTCGGTATTTCGTCCGGGCAGCCCGTGGAAAGCAGCTCATCAAAGCCCTGCTGCGACCCCACAACATCGAAGTCTTCTCCGGAGACGGTCATGTTCTTTACCAGCCTCTGCTGGTAATCCTGAATTTCGCCGGCAACAGCTTTGGCTGAATCATCCTGCAGGCCAAGACAATTAGCAATCCATTCCGGCCTTATGAACGGCATAAAACACAAATCATAATGGATGGCTGACTGAGGTTCAATATCCCATATAATTTCTTTAAGAAAAACAGTTGCGGAATTCACGCCGCTTCTTTTTTCTATTGCTGAATAGCACTGTTCTTTCATCCGCTTAAAGAGAGACTTATAAAAATCCGACTGAATTTTATTTTTGCCCAGATACCCCGTCTGGTAATCATTGCTGAAAATCAAAAAAGCATCCTTATAGATCATGCAGAACGGAGCCGGACTCAGATACGACCTGCCGTCGCACCGGTTATCATAAAAATAATACGGCTGATAATCAGGAAAATTCGGTGCGACATATAGAATCATTTTGACACAGCGAAGGCTCATATTGTCTTCCTGCGGAGCCATCGTTTTTTTCATTCCGAAGATATGCTCGACCTTAAGCTGCCCGCTTTCAAGATGCATAGAGGCCATAAGCTGGAACAGAAATTCAAATTCCGGCTGGACTACAAAATACAGTTCTCCGCCACCTGCAATGGCCGCCTCCAAAAGCTGCCGTGTGATTTTATAAAGATCCGTTTTCTCTGTCACGGTCTTACCGTCAGGCAGCTCCCAGTATTTTGTCAGGTCATTCACAATCCGGCTCTCACTGATCGTTTCATTTTTTAAATGTGTGATGAGGTCCCTGATATATTCTCTTCTTCCAAAGACATCCTCGCCTTCAGCCGCAATACTGTAGGCCTGCAGAAGCATTTTTCTTTCCTCCGGCGACAGCATCATTGCTTTTGCGATACCAAGAACCGTCTCTTCTTTCGTGGGTACTCTCTTACCCGACATATAATGCTGAAGTGTAGTGCGGTTAATTCCTGAAGCCTCAGCAACGGCTGTAACATTCGGGCATCGTTTGATATAATCCTGCAGCTGGCTGTGAAAATCCTTCATATTCTCTCCCCCATATTTCATGTATCTCTTGTTATAATGAAAAAGGTGTCAAAAGTGTTTCTGACACCTACGATACTTAAGACCGCTCTACCGTTTCACAATTACCATAATAAACTTTCAGGCGTTCTGCAAAAGCTCCCCTTCAATTTTTTCTACTTCTTTGACAGTTATACCCGGAACGTAGGAAGCGATTTCTTTCGCCGTAAATTTACCCGACTTCAGCATTCTTTCAGCTGTTGCCTTGGCTGTTGCCTTGGCCGTTGCCTTTTCCGCATCAGCGATCTCTTCCGCAATGATTCTTCCGACCTTCGTCATGGATATTCGCCTCCTTATATAGTTTGCCGTTTCCTCGTCTATGATCTTATCCGTGAAAACAAGCAGCCCTGAAAGCAGGAACAAAACCGTTTTTTCTTCTTTTATATATCTCGAAAGTTCCACAGCCTTCTTAGTTTCTTCGGCCTGTCTGCTGCGTCCTTTATAGGTAAGGGGAAGAATTATATACTCCATCGTTTCCTCTTCCGTAAGCCTCTGTCCTGATTTTATTCTGTCTTCCAGCTTCCGGCGTATTCTTTCGGAATCTATTTCCGAGAGAAATGCTTCAGTGGTTTTAAGGAGCAGGCAGCCGGCGTCCAGCCGGCTTTCCGTCTGTTCTCTTCGGACATCAGCTGTATAAATTACAAGCATCCTTATCTTCGGAAAATGCTTTCTCTTCCCATTGTATCTGCGCAATACGCGATGCAGGTACCCCAGATATTTCAGCTTATTTGCAGCCTTATAATCGCTTTCATAGTCAATAATCGCAAGCGAACCATCCTTGAGAAGAAACATGTTGTCCAGCCGCATCTCGTTTGCCTCAACAGCCGGAAGGTTCGTCGGCAGTACCCTCACAATCTCCGGAACATCCAGGCCGTAAGCCCTAAGGGACTTATCCTTGATTTCTTCAGCAAAAATCTTGGAGATAATGTCCTTGTTCTGATACACAATTCCGTCGTTTTTCAATAAAAAACCCCAATGAATCTCCCACTCCCAGTATACAATGTCCGAACCATCGACTCAAGAACTTATTTTCGGTACACTGTCTTACGGGAGCGGGCATTCTTTCCTCTCTTTTATAACTATTTATAACGTCTGTTTTTTATTCAGCTTTCAATGTATAGTATATGCAAAAAGAAAGTCCCAAAACCGTTTACCATAATACGCTATGCCAGCTAAAAATATGACAGCTGTGAATACTTCATATTACTTTATCGCTTCATAATTTCTCAAGATATTGCATCATGAAATTATAACGCAATTATTCCGCTCACCCTGTCGTAGGTATAGACGTGGTTGGAAAGCACTTCATGCGGAGCGACATGGGTTGCATTTATTTCGGTTACCATTGCCTCTAAATCGTCTTTGGTAAAATGCCCGGTATCGGGCGTCAGAATAACTTCATGGATACTGCTGGGAAGAATAAAGAGATTCTTATTAAGTTTCCCGGAAAGTTCAGCAAATACATTTTCATAGGCCATGCATGAGGCTCCGAACAGCTTGTGGCGGTTTGTAAGGACATACATGGCAACCGGCGGATTCAAGTCTGTATCCGTGCTATCGTTCCCGTAGTCCTCCACGCTTTCGTCTTCATCCTCTGCATCCTCGTACTCTGCATCTCCGTACTCTGCATCCTCATCCTCTGCATCCTCGTACTCTGCATCCCCGTCCTCTGCGTCCTCATCCTCTGCATCTTCTGCATCTTCTGCATTTCCTGTGACCCCTGCCTCATTCCTATAAGCTTCACCCTCATCTTCGTCAGCTTTTTTTTCTTTAAATTCAGCTTCGCTCTCTTCGACAGAATCTTCTTCATTTCTTCTGTCTTTTCTATGATTTTTTTCATCTTCAGGTTCTTCTTCATCCGCTCCAAAGAGAAAGCTCCCGTCGTTTACGTTCCTTTCATTTTCCGGACGTTCATCGGTATCGTCTTCTTCCTCATCCATGCCGCACATTCCCTGAAGAACGTCCTGCATGCTGCGAATAACAGCCGGCTCATAATGCGGCGTGTTGGATACCGCTATTTTCCACAGCTCATGAGGCGTAATATTCCAATGTACAAGGTCGCTGTTACGGATTACGACAGTGGCGCGTTCCAGTTTTTTTTCATCAACCACATAATAAAAAATCATTGCCAGATCCAGCATCCGGATATAAGGTACATCCTTCAGCAGTACAACGTTCATATCAAAATTCACGAGGCGGTAAAGTACCTTATCCCTGATACGTTCAAAATCCGTAAAAATCTCCGGAGAAAGTTCGATGTCAAGTTCATTTCTCTTGTTCTCATTGAGCAGCAATTGGGCCAGATCTTCGACGTCAACACCGTAAGTATACTTTTCATAATAAGAATCCAGATAAATCGTAGGTGCAATATTGCGTCCTTTCTTCATAATCGTCAGACCGTCAAGGACTACTCCATTGTTCTTTGGGACACGATGTACTGTTATTTCAGCATCCTCGCCTGCACCCTCTGTTACTTTCTGAATCAGCGCCTTCTTAAATTCTTCGTAGTTCATATAAATCTCCTTATATTTTATTTAGGTTTTTGGAAAACCTATTAACCATCCGAAAAATGAAATCAGATATATTCCCCAAAATAATTTTCTGCAATCTTAAATCAGTTGTCATAAAATCAAAAATCCAAGGGCAGGAATTAAAGAGTCGGAAATATAAAGACGTGTAATATAGAAACGGATATTTTAAAATGGATATTTAGAAACAGATTTTTGAAACGGATATCCAGAAACGGATATCCAGAAACGGATATCCAGAAACGGATATTTTGAAACGGATATTTTGAAACGGATATTTTGAAACGGATATTTAGAAACGGATATTTAGAAACGGA
>DCDB01000182.1:4469-5437 GCA_002316215.1 Lachnospiraceae bacterium UBA1066
CGGATATTTAGAAACGGATATTATGAAACAGACAATATAAAAGACAGGTAATACAGAGGCGGAAAATAAGAAAAACCGGATAATACAGACATGGGTATGGTGATAGTTATTATAAAACCGGTCAGAAAATCAGAAATATAAAGACCTGAATTGTAAAAACCGGAAATATGAAGATTGAAGCTGTAAAGTTTGAATAATTTAAAACCGGAACCAAAAGACAGGATAATCGAGCAGAAAGTTTAGAACCCGAAAAGGCAGGATTAAGAGCAGGAATTCAAAGCAAGGTTTGCCGGCTTGAAATAGCAAAAGGGATTTTCCGGAAAAGTGTAAAAAAGATAATAAAAAATTAAGAAGCCTCCCCAAAGGGAGGCTTCTTATTATACTCTTGAAAGGTATTCACCTGTTCTCGTGTCTATCTTGACTTTATCACCAATGTTAACGAACAGCGGAACCTGGATCTGGGCTCCGGTCTCCACCGTCGCCGGCTTGCTGGCGCCCTGTGCCGTATTGCCCGCAAATCCCGGCTCAGTTTCGGTCACCTCAAGCTCGACAAAAAGAGGAGGCTCAATTGAGAATACATTCCCGTTATAGGAACAAATCTTAACCGTCTCGTTCTCTTTGACGAATTTCATTGCCTCGCCGACAGTACCTTTATTAATCATGACCTGCTCGTAAGACTCCGGATCCATGAAATAATAGAGATCGCCGTCCTTATAAAGATACTGCTGGTCTTTTCTGTCAATCCTCGCTGACGGGAATTTTTCTGTAGGACGGAAGGTTTTTTCAACCACGCCGCCATTAATGATATTCTTCATCTTTGTACGAACGAATGCTGCGCCCTTGCCCGGTTTGACATGCTGAAACTCCAGAATCTGCATGACCTGTCCGTCGATTTCAAGAGTTAAGCCGTTTCTAAAATCACCTGCTGAAATCATGAGTGTTTCCTCCTTAAAAGTGTACAATTCATT
>DCDB01000286.1 GCA_002316215.1 Lachnospiraceae bacterium UBA1066
AAGGAAAAGCAGAAGGAAAAGCGGAAGGAAAAGCGGAAGCTTTACTGGCATTTTTAACAATAAAGGGCGGGATTTCTCAATCGGTCAGAGAAAAAATATTATCAGAGAAGGATACGGACAAGCTTACATCCTGGCTTGAGACAGCGTATCGCGTGTCCTCAACAGAAGAATTTCTTGACAAAACTTGCCTGTAAAATTGTGCTATAATACATTTTTGCAGGACGGTGCAGCAAAGAAGTTTTTCGCGACGCGGTTAAAGGCATGCAGCCGCGGGAAGAAAAAAGAACAGGAGATAAAGAAGAATTTAGAGAAGAAAAAGCGATCGGGGATTTTCAAAAAAGAATAGGGAAATTTTTGAAAATACAGCCTGTCTGAAATCTGCCAGATCATCCTAACGGAGGCAAATCTGCAGAACAGTGGAAATCGTAAAGTTAAAACGGCAAAGGCGGCGGAGGACAGACCGGAAATCTTTCAGCATTACAGGCTGTTCCTTAATGACGCCAAAAGGACAGCTTTAGCTATGTGGGATTTCAATGAACATGAAAGTTTACGGCGGGAGGATGCAGAAGTGAATATAATCGTTAGAAAAAATATTGAAGATGATCTGCCGGATCTGATCCGGATCTGGAATGAAGTTGTGGAAGACGGAATTGCATTTCCGCAGGAGAAACTGCTTACGGAAGAAAGCGGGAAAGCCTTTTTTGCAGCCCAGACCTATACGGCGGCAGCTGTGGATAACGAAAGTGGGAAGGTGTACGGACTTTATATCCTGCATCCGAATAACGTCGGAAGATGCGGTCATATCTGCAACGCAAGCTATGCGGTTTCGGGAGAAAGCCGCGGCCTTCATATCGGTGAAATGCTCGTCAGCGACTGCCTTGCGCAGGCGAAGAAGAGTGGTTTCCGGGTACTGCAGTTTAATGCCGTGGTGGCCTCGAACGTTCACGCCCGCCATCTTTACGAGAGGCTCGGCTTCGTGCCGCTCGGCACTATACCGGGAGGCTTCCGCATGAAGGATGGCCATTATGAAGACATTTGTCCGTACTATCATGTCCTGTGAGAAGGATTGATGCTGTCCGACATTATGTTTATGTTTTTTGAGTATGACAGATGTTGTCTTACTGCGGAGAAAGAGATATAAGATTTTATACATAAAGCCGTTTGGGGATTAATCTCGAAAACGGCTTTTACAGAATTTGCCGATGGATATTCGCTGATCAGAATATGATATAATATAACAAATCTCCGGCGGAATAAACCGCCGGAAGATCAGGAGGTATACCATGAAGTTTAAGATGATCCATGAGAATTATAACGTGCAGGATCTTGAGAGATCTCTTTCTTTTTATGAGCAGGCTCTGGGCCTTAAGGAACTCCGGCGCAAGACGGCTCCGGACGGTTCTTTCATCATCGTCTATATCGGAAATGACCAGACGGATTTTGAAATGGAACTTACGTGGCTGAAGGATCATAAAGAACCGTATGATCTGGGAGAGCAGGAGTTCCATCTGGCTTTCCGCACCGATGATTTCGACGGCGCACACGCGCTTCATAAGAAAATGAACTGCATCTGCTTCGAGAATCCGGCGATGGGAATATATTTTATTCAGGATCCGGACGGCTACTGGCTGGAGATCCTTCCGGTTGTTTCTTAGTTTCATAAATGATTTTCAATTTTTGATTCTTTTGCGTATTCTTTGAAGCGGTTATTATAGGAGAATTATGAAGACGGGTATAGCCGGAGATGCAAATGCAAAGGAACTGAAGAATAATGCATGGCTCTTCTTGAAGATGGTACTGTTTCCTTTTGCGGCAGCGCTTCTTTTGGAAATGCTTGTGTTTAATTTTCATGCCTATATGCCCGGTATCCTGCACGAGAAAAGCAGGGGTATTGCGCTGCCGGAGGAGACGGACTTAAGCGGCGTTACGGCTTCGGCCGGTGCTCTTATCGTCGGCGATGACGGAGGAACTGTCACAATCAGGGACGTCGGAACGTCAGTTTCTAACATCTGTCTTAAGGCGGACGGAAATTCAAAGCTTTTAAATGTAACAATTCAGGTAACAGACGAGAGCAATTCAGCATCGCCGTATACGCTTGGAAGTTTTTCCTTTTGTACGGATACGGCTTCAAGTCTTTCTCTTTACGCTGTCTCTACCGGAAAAGCAAAGACCCTTGTCCTTAGCTTTGATCAGAACGCAAAAGGGCTGTGTATCCGTGGCATAACTGTCAACGGACCGGTTTTTCATTTTTCCAGGCTGCGCTTTCTGGTTGTTTACCTTTTGTTTTTCCTGTTTGCCGGGATAAAGGAGGGAAAAGCCTGGCGCATTGTTTATTCCCCAAAAAGCAGGCTTCAGAATACTCTTCTTGCCGTTATTCTGGCCTTCTGCTGTTTTATCCCGGTTGTGACCGCACATTATTATCATGATATTTCGAATGAAGATGTAACGCCGTTTCTTGAGGATATGGATTATCCGCTGACGGACGATATTGAAAACTATAATATTTATGAGCAGCAGTTTGATGCCTTCCTGAAGGGACAGCTGTATCTGGATATTCCTGTGGATACGAATCTGCTTTCTCTGGAAAATCCGTATGATAAGACGGAAAGAGCGGCAGCAGGCGTTCTTTATGCATGGGATCATGCATTTTATCATGGAAAATATTATTCCTATTACGGTACGGCGCCGATCCTGGTCTTTTATTACCCTTACTTTTTCCTGACGGGCAAAGTACCGTCGCTTCTTCATGCCATGGAATTCTTTTCGATCATGTCGATTCTTGCCGTCTCACTCCTTCTGCGCGAAATACTGCTGAAATTCGTCCGCAGGATTAATTATCTCCTTTTGTGTCTTGGCCTGCCGGCGCTTTGTTTTACGACGCTGATTTATGCGACGCAGG
>DCDB01000005.1:0-212 GCA_002316215.1 Lachnospiraceae bacterium UBA1066
GAGGGCAGGATCCGGAGTTTCGTACGTGGCTGCTCCGGCAGCGTCTGCTGAAGCAATCTGAGGATCTGTAGCTGCCGCGGCTTGAAGACTCCCGGCTTGAAAATCAGCAGCCTGAGGGGACTCTGTCTGAAGATCTGCGGCTGTTTCCGCTGCCACGGGAATCGGTGCCGTTATGGCGGCCGCCATGGCAGCCGTCAGGAAACAGGCCAGAA